>JBCBSA010000285.1:0-4071 GCA_039819425.1 Planctomycetota bacterium | reverse complement strand
GTCGCCCCGGGATCGGCCTTCGGCCGGGCGTCCGGTGAACGACCGCTGCCGCCGGGCTCGCGGCTCGTGAAGGTGGGCGACGAACCCGTGCAGACCTGGAGCGACGTGCAGCACCAGGTGCAAGCGATACTCCGTGACGCCGCGGCCGACGAACCCGTCGCTCTGGGCCTCACGTTCTCGATCAACCTCGGGGACAAGCCACAGGAAACCTACGACGTGGTCCTGACGCCCGAAGAGGCCGCTTCGCTTCGCCAAGACCTCGCGTGGGACCCACCCGTCGGCGTCGCGTTCGAGCCGCTCATGGTCGAGATCAAGGCCGACAACCCCTGGCAAGCGACCCAGATCGGCTTCGACAAGACCGGCGAGTTCATCCAGCAGACCTACATCACCCTGCTCCGCCTGGTTCAGGGCACCATCGCCCTCAAGAACCTCCGCGGGCCGGTCGGCATCGTCGACGAGGGCGCCCAGATCGCCGAGCGTGGCGTGGCGTACTACCTGTTCTTCCTCGGGCTCATCAGCGTCAACCTCGCGGTGCTGAACTTCCTGCCGCTGCCGATCGTCGACGGCGGGCTGATGGTGTTCCTCATCATCGAGAAGCTCAAGGGCTCGCCGGCGAGCCCGCGGGTGCAGACGGCCGTGGCGCTGGTGGGGCTGGTCGGGCTGGCGTGCGTGTTTCTCTACGTCACGTTCAACGACATCTCCCGCATCGTCGCGGGGTAACCCGCCGAAGAAGCCCACGTTCGGCGATCGTGGCTTCCGCCGACCGCCAACCCGGATCCGGGCTTCGGCCGCCCGCCTGTCGCGTTTTGGCGCAACGCCGTTGGGGTATACTCCGCCGTTTCGGCCGAGCCATTGAGACTGAAAGAGACTCCCCCCATGCGCATCCTGATCCCGCTGATCGCCATCGTCATCGGCGTCGTCTTTGCGCTGGCGATCGCCCGGTCCGGCAACGATGCGCCACCGATCCCTCCGGACCCCCCCGGCACCACCGAATCGGCGGCGGACGGCAACCGCGACACCGGCCCCGACCCGTTCGTCCCCGGCGAACTGGACGCCGTGCTGCCGGACGCCCCGTCGAACGCCGAAGAAGCCGAACTCCCCGAAGCGCCCCCGGTCGCCCCTTCGCTGACTGAAGACGCCGCACCTACTCCCCCCACCCTCGCCGGCCTCCGCGCCGTCCCCGCCGACGACCCCCAGGGCCCGGCCCTCGGCGGCGACCAGCCCGACAGCGCCTTCAAGCTCCGCGTCCGCTTCACCGCCCTGGGCGGTGGCGGCCTCCGCGAAGTCACCCTCGCCGACTACGCCGCCTTCGTCGATCCCCCCGACGAAGGCCAAGCCCGCGAGCCCTACAAACTCATCGACGTCTTCGCCGACGTCCCCGACGGCACGTCCCCCGCGTTCTACCCCTACGCCGCCCGCTCGGTCGCGATCAACGGCCAAGCCGTCGGCCTCGCCAACGTCCGTTGGGCCTCGGACCCCGTCGTCCGCATCCAAGAAGCCGAGTCGGTCACGTACCGCCTGCCCATCGAAGACGTCGACGGCAACCCCGTCGCCGAGATCGTGCGGACCTGGACGGTGTTTGCCGGCAGCTACGACCTGTCGCTTGAGCAGCGTGTGGTCAACCGCACCGACGCCCCGCTCACCGTCGCCTTCGAGCAGTACGGCCAGGGAGACGTCCTCACCGACCTGGGCAGCTACCTCGGCGACCGCCGGATGTTCATCACCGGCCATTTCCGCGACGAGACCCCCGCGAAGTTTGCCGTCTATGTCGAAGACAGCTTTATCACCCGCCGCGAACTGCTCAAGCAGGAACGCACCCTCTGGCCCAACCCCAGCTTGAGACAAGACGCTCGCCTCGCCTGGCTGGCCAGCGAGAACCGCTACTTCGCCCTCATCTCCCACGCCCCGGTCCCCGAGACCGCCACCGCCACCGCCGACGTCCCCGAGCTCGACGGGGTCTTCCCCGGCGTCTCCTACAGCGTCGTCGATCAGGTCACCGACCGCCCCCAGGCCGACGACCAACGCGTCGCCATCCGCTTCGCCAGCGCGGCTCACAACGTCGCCCCCGGGAGCAGCGTGGCGTTGGATCTGGCCGTCTACGCCGGGCCGCGCAAGAAAGCCGTCCTCGCCGAGTCGCCCTACGACCTCTTGCACTTCGACAAGCTGATCCGCTACGAGCTGGGCTGCACCTGGTGCACGTTCCAGTGGCTGGCCAAGGGCCTGCTCGGCTACCTCAAGCTGCTCCACGCGGTCTTCGCCGACTGGGGCATCGCGATCATCATCCTCGTGCTCACCGTCCGCCTCATCCTGCACCCGATCACCAAGCGGGCGCAGACGAACATGATGAAGATGAGCAAGCAGATGGGCAAGCTCCAGCCGGAGATGGCCAAGCTCAAGGAGAAGTTCAAGGACGACCCCGCGGCGCTCAACCGCGAGACGATGAAGCTCTACCGCGAGGCCGGCATCAACCCGGCGAACATGCTCGGCTGCCTGCCGATGCTGCTGCAGACGCCGATCTGGATCGCGCTGTACGCCATGCTCTACTTCGCCATCGAGCTGCGGCACGAGCCGGCGTTCTACGGCGTGTTCCAGGCGGTCTCTTCCGGGGGGTGGCATTTCCTGCAGGACCTGTCGGTGTCGGACAACTTCATCCGGTTCATCCCGCCGGACCAGCCGGCGTGGAAGATGACCTGGCTGCCGTTCATCGAACCGGAGTTCCGCAGTCTCAACATCCTGCCGATCCTGATGGCGGTGGTGTTCTACTTCAACATCAAGCTGACCACGCCCCCGCCGCAGAACGACCAGCAGCGGCAGCAGCAGATGATCATGAAGTTCATGCCGTTCATGTTCCCGATCTTCCTGTACTCCGCCCCGTCGGGCCTGACGCTGTACATCTGTGCCTCGACGCTGGCGGGGATCGTCGATAGCTACATCGTCCGCAAGCACGTCCGCGAGCAGGAAGAGGCCGGCACCCTCTTTGACAAGAAGCCCGTCAAACCCGGTGGCTTCCGCGACCGGATGCGCAAGCGTTTCGAGATGGCCCAGGAGATGGCCGCCGAGCGCCAGAAGCAGATGCAGGACGCGAAACGCGCCGGGGGTGCTTCCGGGGGCGGAAAGAAGACTTACAAGAAACGGAAGTGAACCGTCTCGACACCATCGTTGCCGTCAGCTCGCCGCCAGGCCGGTCGGCCCGAGGCTTGATCCGGCTGGACGGGCCCGAGGCGTTCGCGATCCTCGACGCGTTGGTCGAGTTCGACGCCCAGCCGCCGCCGCACCACGTCGTCCCGGCTCGCCTGCGTGACCCGTCGATCCCGGTGCTCGTCGCCCGCTTCCCCGGGCCACGAAGCTACACCGGTAGCGACGTCGCCGAGTTGCAGTTGCCCGGACACCCCGCGTTGCTCGAACGTATGGTTCTCGCTGCGGTCGATGGTTCCGGGGGCGGGGGTAGGCTGGCCGAGCCGGGCGAGTTCACGTTCCGCGCTTACACCGCCGGCAAGCTGGACCTCACCCGCGCCGAGGGCGTGGCCGCGACCATCCACGCCGTGAGCGACGGCCAGCTCGCCGCGGCCGCCGCGTTGCGCCACGGAGAACTGGCCCGTTTTGCCGCCGAGCGTGTCGACCACGTGGGCCGACTACTCGCCCTCGTCGAAGCGGGCATCGACTTCGTCGATCAGGACGACGTCGTCCCCATCCCCCCCCCGGAACTAGCCGCGGCTCTGGAAGAGGAGTTGCAACACTTCCGGGGGCTGCTGGAGCGGAGCCGGTCGTGGGGGGCGGTCGAGGCGTTGCCGCGGGTGGTGCTGGTGGGGCCGCCGAGCGCGGGCAAGTCGACGCTGTTCAACGCCCTGCTCGGTCGACCGCGGGCCGTCACCGACGCGGCCCCCGGCACGACGCGGGACGTGCTGGAAGAGCCGCTAACGCTGAGCCCCGACGGCAATGAGGTGATGCTGGTTGATCTTGCCGGGCTCGACAACGCCGCCTCCGCGTTGGACCGCGACGTGCAGCAGCGTGTCCGCGGAGCCATCAACCACGCCGACCTGTTGCTGCTCGTCGGCGAGACCGAGCAGGGCG
>JBCBSA010000284.1:0-4123 GCA_039819425.1 Planctomycetota bacterium | reverse complement strand
CGAAGAGCTGGTCCGAAATGAAGTCCATCGACCAACGATCGTCCTTCAGCTCGGGGGTCGGCAGCACTTCACGCTTCATACACGACACACGCCTGCGGGGAAGCTTCTTCCGCATTGTTAAGCCTTCTTCCTTATACAAGCGGTACACCCGCTTGGCGTTGACCTTCCAGCCTTCGCGTCGCAGCAGCACATGTAACCGCAGATACCCCAAGCTCGGCCTCGCTTCGGCCAACTCACGCAGCCGACAACGCAACGCGTCCTGCGGCGGCTTGACCGACACATACCGCACCGTCGATCGGCCCGCCGCTAACACCCGGCAGCCCCCCCTCTCGCTGACCCCGTAAGCCACTCGCGTCCGGCTCGCCAGGTCACGCCGAGACGCGGGCGTCAGGGCTTTGACCGCAGCGCGTGCTGCAGCATCGACTTGTCCAGCGACAGGTCCGCCACCAACTGCTTGAGCTTGCGGTTCTCGTCTTCGAGTTACTTGAGCCGACGAACTTCGCCGACCCCCAGCCCGTCAAACTTCTGCTTCCGCCGGTAAAACGCCGCTTCGGCGGTCCCCATCTTCCGCACGATCTCCGACACCGGCGTGCCCGACTCGGCCTGACGCAGAGCAAAGGCGATCTGTTGTTCCGTGTAACGCTTCTTCTTCATCAAAATGCTCCTTCAAAGGGTGATCCAAACATCATCCAAAAAATCGCACCCAAATTGGAGCAGGAAACAGGGGGAAGACCATCGAATGGACACATAAAATTTTCTTGATCTTATTTGGGAGTTTTTAAATTAGTGTCCGCGAGAACATCGATGGTGTTAAAGGCGGCTAAGCCGAAGAGGAGAGCGGGTTGCCAACCGGGGCGGCAGTGGCTCGGGGCGACTGAGGACGGCTTCTCCTTGACACCTAACTCGACAAATATTGCTTGGCGTGATTTCCGTTACGAGTTAGAGATATTTCACGGCATTTACCCCCTTAAGGTAGCGATAATTTCGGTTCGGCGTGAAAACACGCCGGTATATTGGTGAGGATAAATTGTTGACAATTTTACGGCTCTCGGCTACCCTTCGTTGCGCCAGAAGCCGTATTGCTTCCTATCAGTTTTGCCGAAAGCCACCTGCCTCATGACCCATGATATTGCCATTTATTCGCGCGGAGACACCTTTCGTGGGTGTCGTGCCTTCGGCCGAGGAGATGAGTTTCTTGCGGACGAATCCGCGGCGAATATTATCGAACGGGCTATCGACTTACTGCCCGCTGCGGGCGGGAGTATTCAGTTGGGTTCGGGTGACTATCCGCTAGACCGTCCTCTACGTCTACGTTCTGGGGTGACGCTACGTGGTGCAGGGCGTTCCACGCGGCTGATGGCCACGCCGGAAAATCTCATGGGGGTCTGTGTCGAGATGATCGAGTGTGACCGGGCGCTGCTCGCCGACCTCGCCTGTCAGGGTCGTGGCGAAGCGGGCGAACGAGCGTTGGTGCTCCTAGACCACTGTGGCGATTGCGAGGTCCGGCAGGTGTACGCGCACGGCAGCGGGGGAAGCGGCATCCTCGTGATGAACCAGAGCTTCATGACTAAGTTGATCAACAACAGCACGGCCCGCAACGCGGTGGCGGGCACGCACCTGCAAGGCAACGACCAGGGACGCGGCGGCGACTGGCCCCCTCAACTCATCCTCGGCGGTACCAGCATCGGTGAACTCGGCGACGGCTTCCGCGTCGCCCATAGCTTCTGCGTCAACCTCGTCGGCTGCCAGACGTATCAGGCCCGGGGCTACGGATTCCATATCTGCGAGCACGCCAACAGCGCCTGTCTGTCGGGCTGCCGGGCTTACCAAGGCCTAAGCGGCGGGGTGAAAGTCGATGACAGCCATGAGATCAATATTTCCAGCAGCATCATTTGCTGGAACCTCGGCCCGGGCATCCAACTCAACGACGTAACGTGGGGCACCGTTTCGGCCAACAACGTGATCGACAACGGGGGCCGTACCAAGCCCCAACACGGCATCCGACTCAGCGGCAACACCAAGACGATCCAAGTCTCGGCCAACGCGATCTTCAACTGGCCAGGACATCAGCCCATGGATCACGGCGTTTACGAAGACGAGACCTGCTCCAACAACCAGATCACCGGCAACAACATCAGCTTCTACCAGCACAACGCTGTTGCGGTGGGTGGCAGGCACAGCGTCGAGAGCGCTAATTTGGTGACCAAGGATGCTTACGTACACCCCGGTGGCCTTGATATCTTTCCCAAGGACGCGTTGGGCAATCCCATCATGACACCCCTGCCCGAAGACGAGTTCACCACCGGGCGTGTTGACGCGTTTCTTGATCGCTGGGTATCACCCATCAAGCCCCGCGTGTGACCCGGCTGTATCGGCCGACTCACTCCGGCTCGGACACGCTATCGATCCTGATGCGAAACGGTGTCGCCGGCAGGCCTTCGGAATTCATGAGATTAACCTTAGGGCCCGCGCTGTTGGCGTAGCGGACCGCAACGGGGTCGGTGATCTCGGGGTGTGACAGCATCACCTTGTTTTTGCCTTCAATTTCGGCGTCGGCAATCTTACGCGCACCACTCCGATCGACCAGCACAAACGTCCGCGGAGGCCCACCCGCTTGGCCGGTATGCAAGCCCGCGCCCACCCGATCGAACGCGACCCGGACCCGCCGAGGGTCTTCGGGGTCCGGGCCCACCTCGACCGGACGGGGGCTTCCGGCCACCATATCGTCGCGCCCGTAAGTGTGATGCAACGCGAGGCGCGCAAGCCGCTTCCCTACCGGCAGCTTGTTCGGCGGGTGGATGTCGTCGGCCTTTCCTACGTCGATCGTTACCGCCATGTCGACACCAGACAGATCAAGAGCCGTCAGCCGCTGCTGATTCCGGAAGTTCGCCCAGTTCGCCTGGTTCTTCGCGAAGTTGGGCAACTGCACGAAATAGACCGGCAGGTCGGGGTCGCGAAAGGTGTTTCGCCAAGACGCCACCAACTCGGCAAACAACTCGCCGTAGATCCCGGTAATGTCGATATCCGACTCGCCCTGGTACCACAACGCCCCGCGGATGGACATCGACTCGAACGGCTTAACCATCCCGTTGGCCGCTCCCGAGGGCTGTTGGTTCGGGCCGCCGCCGCGCGGTAGAGGACGTGGGCCGACCCGGCCGCCGGCCTCCCAATCCGCCAGCGCCTGCTCGAACCGGGTCTTGGCTTGAGCGTAGCGATTGACCAACCGGTCGCGGTGCGGGCTCGCGTCCAGCACATCCGGCGGCAGCCACGCCTGAATCTTCGAGCCGCCCCACGCCGCCTGAATCACCCCGACCGGGCGATCGAGTTCCTTCTGCAGTGTGTGCGCAAAGTAAAACGCCACAGCCGAAAACCCCGGCAGGGTATCCGGGCCGCTGATCTGCCAATCCACATCCAGATCGGCTTGCGGACGAACACTGCCGGTATGGGGCAAACGCAGAAGCCTGATGTTGGATTGGGGCCGCATCTTCAGCACCCAATCCTGCCCCCAACTACGATTTACGGGCCATTGCATATTCGACTGCCCCGAGCACCACCACACCTCGCCGGCCACCGCATCAGTGACCGTCACGGTGTTGCTGCCTTCCACTCGCAGTATGTGGGGGCCGACCTCGGTCACCTCCGGCAGCTCGACCAGCCAGTAGCCCGTGTCGTCCGCGGTGACCGCGTCTTCGTGGCCCGCGAGTGATACTGTGACCCCGCTGCCAGGGGTGTCCCACCCCCAGATACGAACCGGGGCACCGGCCTGAAAAACCATGTGGTCGCTAAATGGAGCGCCTAACCGCAGGCCTTCCTGGGTTTCCGGCTGAATGGGCTGTGCCAAGGCTCGACCGCCGGTCAGCAGGACGACTATCAACAAGCCAATCATGAATGGCTCGGTATGTCGGCGGATCAATTTGGCCATGTGTCAATCCAAGGGCAGAAGGTGAGAAGTCGAATTCGGACCTGACTTTACGACCGGGCAAACGTAAGAAAATCGGGCCGAAGGCGGTTTGATCTTGCCCGCACGCCCCCCTTGCGTTATCTTACAGGCCGTCCATATTGTTGACAATATAGGCCTTATTCCTCTCCGCTCGCTCCCCTCCTCTTCATGCTCAACGCGTCC
>JBCBSA010000283.1:0-4126 GCA_039819425.1 Planctomycetota bacterium | reverse complement strand
CCTCGCCGCCGCGCCGCCCACGGCAGCACCACCGCCGACAGCGTCGTCTGCGACAACGCCGCCAAAATCGAGGTCAGCGACGACACCGCCGCCGCGAAGATCCCCGCCACGATCAGCCCGCTCAGCCCCGCCGGCACCTGCGTCAAAATAAACACCGGGAACACATCGTCCGGGTTCGCCGCCACCTGCTCCCCCGCCCTCCCGGCAAGCCGCTCCGGAAACGCCCGGTAGAAAACCCACAACCCCACCCCCACCAACAGCATCAACGCCGCCACCGCTTCCGCCGCGTAGCTCATCATCACCGCCTTCTGCGCGTCTCCCCGGCTCCGGCAGCAGAAGATCCGCTGCGCCACCAACTGGTCCGTGCCGTACACCCCGATGTTCCCCAGCGTCACCGCCACGAACGCCGCTAACGGCGTAAACGGGTTCGTCAGCGACAACGCCGCGTCCATCTCCAACTCGAACACCTTGAACTTCCCCGCCTCCCACCCGTCACCAAACACCTGACCCAACCCCCCCGGCAACTCCACCGCCACCACCCCGATCGCCACGACCCCCCCGACCACAAACACCACGAACAGCATCGCGTCGGTCCACACCACCGTCGCCATCCCCCCGACCACCGTCCACGCCACCGCCACGACCCCCACCAGGATCAGCGACGCCGCGATCGGCGACACCCCCGTCGTTGCCTCCAGCGACGTCAACGACCCGTACAGCACCAGTTCCAGCACCGCCGCCGTCAGGTACACCCGGGCCGACTGCCCCAGCACGCCCATCAGCGTGAAGCACGCCGTCGTCACCGACCGCGCCGACTCGCCCAATCGCAGCGCCATGTAGTCGTACGGGCTCACCACCCGGTGCCGGAAGTACGCCGGCACCAGCACAAACGCCACGAAACCCCGCGACAGCAGCCCCGCGATCAGCCCCAACTGCAGGTACGTGAAATCGCCGCCCTCCCGAAACGCCCGGCTCGGCACCGTGACAAACGTCACCGCCGAGATGATCGTCGCCATGATCGACCCCGCCACCGCCCACCAAGGCAACCCCCCCCCGCCCCCGGAAGCTTTCGTTCCGCTTTCGGGAGTCGGTTCTCCGTCCTCTGAAGGTTCACCGTCGGGCTGAACTGCTTCTGCTCCCGCCCCCGCCCCGCGAAAAAACGCGTTCACCCCCGTCGGCCTCCCCGCGAGCCAAACCCCCAGCACGCTCACCAGCCCCAGGTACCCCGCCACGACGAGCCAATCCAGCCACCCGAGCCGCCCGCCCAACGCCGGCTCGACGCCGACCGCGAGGGTCGGCCACCAGGATGAGATTACGCCGACGAACAAGCCCGGCATGGTAACGCCGACGCTCCGCTAAACTCTCGGTCTCTCTCGCAGCTGAATCTCTGCCGCTGACCGCTTCTTGTTTCTTCCCGGAAAGACCCTCTCGATGTTGAAGACACGACCCCGCCCCTCCGCTTTAGCGCCTCTGCTGCTGGCCGGCGCGATCCTGCCCGCCTGCCGTTCCGCCACGCCCGCGCCGACCGCCGAGCCCGCCGAGCCCATCGCCTTCCCCGACACCGTCACGATCGACAACGGCCTGGTCCGCCTCGGCGTCTCGCCCGCCGTCGGCCGCGTCGTCGACTTCGGCCCCAGCGGCGGCGAAGACCTTATCTGGACCGCCGACGTCGACCTCTACGACAACCCGATCCTCGGCCAGGACGGTCAGCGGTACTTCAACCTCGGCGGCGACAAGCTCTGGATCGCCCCCCAGCCGCTCTGGAGGAACGCCACCGGCAACGACAACTGGCCCCCCGACGGCGTGATCGATGGCTCGCCCTGGACCCTCCTCGACCACGACCCCGACCAACACACCCTCTCCATCCAAAGCCCCGTCAGCCCGCACTACGGCGTCGTCGTCCGCCGCGACTTCCAACTCACCCCCGGGAGAGCCGAGGCCGTCGTCACCAACACCGTCCGCCGCGTCGAGGCCAACCCCCACCCCGTCCAGGTCTGGAGCGTCACCCAGATCGTCCCGCCCGACGTCGCCGTCCTCGACGCCGCCGCCGACCGCCCGGCCGTGATCGATCCGTGGTTCTTGATGAGCAACGACCCCGCCAAGACCGACGGCCTCGTCGACCCGCTCGGTGACGCCGACAACCCCGATGCTTCGGCCTGGCGTCAGACCGGCGACGCTTTTGCCAAGATCGGCAGCCTCGGCCGATGGGCCGCCGCGGTCTACGACGCTCCCGATGGGGGGGGGCTCGTCTTCCGACAGTCCACCGCCTACGACCCCCAGGGCGCCTACCCCGAAGCCTCCAGCGTCCAGGTCTACCGCGCCAGCGACTACATCGAACTCGAACTGCTCAGCCCCCTCGTCCAACTCACGGAGGGCGAAGAACTGACGAACACGGTTACCTGGCAACTCCGTCAAACCGGCACCGGCGGCCGCACCGCCGCGCTCGGTGCGCTTCTGGCCGACGATCCGAGATAGCGCCTCTTATCAGCCATCCCGTCGGCTCAGTACCCACGGCAAGAATCAAGCGGGTGGGCAGATAGCGGCCGTATCGACGAAATATCAATGAAAACAAGGGTTTTTGTGAATCGCCGGTCTGTGCCGCTTGTCGGTCTTTTTGGGTCTTAATGGGCGTTTGGGTTGTCGCGACAACCGCCGATTGCTACCCCACCGGCCGCAGACTTGCCTCTTTGAGCTGCCACCGGATGACGACCCGCAGCATACGCTCGCGGGCGGTGAACGTCCGCCCCTCGACGATGCGGGTCTGACCGGCGGGGATGTCGGCGACAAGGCTGGGAGCGTAGCCGATCGTCGCCCCGCTCAGGTGGCCGTCACGCAGCAGCAGCCAAGCGCGAGATGCCGGCCCCTTGCCGTCGGCGGCGAGCCGCAGCCGTCCCGTGAGGCGGTCCACGGCGACCCTCAAGGCGTCCACGCTGCCGAGGATGTCGAGGACGCTGCCCCGGCGGTGGTTGTCCAGTAGCGGCACCTGATCGGGCAGGAAGACGCCCTTCATCAACAACACCTCGTCGATGAGTCGGCCGGTGTTGAGGTCGTAGACCGGCTTCGGCCACTCGTCGGCGAGCTGGGTTTCGACCGTCCGCTCGTCACCCCTGACCGCCGCGAATTGAAGGCTTGCGCTGCGGGTGGTGATCTGCCGGTCGGCGGCGGACTCGATCCAGGCGATCGGGCTTTCGGTGGCGATACTCATTCAACTGAGCTTTGTGATGGTGAATGTTCCCGATGCCGACTATGAAGTCGATCCGTGGGCGGGCACACTTCCGGCATACCCTTGTAGTGGGGTATCGTGCGCGGGACCATAAGCTACAATTTCGACGTACTCCGGCACTCCCGCAACGCCTATCGTACCGACCTGGGGGATCTGGCCTATGTATAGAGGCGGTTTATCAAAATCAGTTCGATAAGCGGATGATTCGTTGGGAGTCTCGTATTCGACTCGGAAAGCATTATCTTCTGTTGTATTCCAATCGCTGTTTGTGGTTCTAAATACTACCTCTTGGTCAGAAAATATCGGCCCGGTCACGTCCGGATCGATCACGTACCGCATGTTGTGAAGCCCGCCGGCAAAAAAATAACCGCTGTATCTGAACGTGTAATAGCTGTCATCCGGCAACCCGTCCGAATCGCCGTTATCTGAGGAGGGGATATACAAAATCAGATATTGCCTGGGCTGAGGCCCAGGGAGCGATCCGGAGCCACACGCCAGCGCCACCGTCGTTAAGTCCCCGAGGCTGCTCACCGTCACGTCGTAGTCCACCGGCAACTCAAACAACGACAGGCCCACCGACATATGCTCGTCCGTCACCCACCGCTCACGTATCGAGTCCGTGGCGAAGCGGGCCTTGACCGCCCACCCCACCATGCGGATATCCGTGTCGGCGAGCTGCGGGCTGATCGCCGTAGTCAACGTGATCTCGTCCACCCCCGCGTTCCGCGTCACGCTGTCGATCTCTCGAACATAGGTTGTCCCGTCGTAGGTCGTGACGAACATGTAAGGCCGCTTGCCCCAATCCGACGACTCGCCCACCGCCGCAACGTCGATCCGCGTCGAGCCTACCCGCTGTGGGCGTGTACGCCGATGACCTACACGCTGGACACGGTGGGCGGCACG
>JBCBSA010000282.1:0-4135 GCA_039819425.1 Planctomycetota bacterium | reverse complement strand
CGTCTAATTGGGTGGTGATGTCCCCGGCGTGGTCCGTTTCACGCAAGGCCTGCTGCGAGCCCTCAGCGTTACCCTGCGGCTGGTTTGGATCTTTGACCTTATTCTTCGATACGACCACCAGGAAGCTGACGTAATGATTGCGGGGCACCATGGCGAAGCGTGTCGTTGGGCTGTTGAGCGCACCCAGCCTCACACGGACGCTATTCGTCCCCGACTTGCTAACCGTCAGCAAACTGTTGTAATCCTGCCCCAGCGCCGCCTGCGCGATCTCTTGGTACACGCCGTAGCCGGCCGTCACCCCCACATTCTGGACCACCGCCCCCAGCGCCAGGGCGATCTCTTGGACCTCGCGGGCCGTACGACGCTGCCCCGAGAGTTCGATATTGTCGGCGATGAGCAGAGGGTAGACCTCGACCGCCCCGACTCGGTCATCCGGAGCTTTTGTCCCCGCGGCGGCTTGGCCATCTTTCGTGGGAGAATCCTCCGTTACGTCGGGTGCATCCGGGATCGCTAACCCTACGTCTTGAACGGAATGAGTCGCCCATCCACGCTCTATCGCTTCGATCGCCGTTGCCTGATCAGTATCCGTTGTTTTGCGCTCCGTCGGCTTTTTTGTGATTTCCACATCGATATACGTATCCAACGGACTCTTGCGCGAGTACGGCAGCGTGCTGAGTTGAATACGGACAAGGAAAGCTTCTTTGTCTTTGGAGGCCGTCAAGTCGTTGACGATGCGGTTGATGATTTGCACCTCTTGGAACAGCGCCGCCGCGGTCCAGTACTGCAGCATCGCATCGACGGCCGGGGATTGGCCGTCGAAGCTCAGGTCCGCCGATTCGGGACGCTCGGCCCGCGCGCGATCCAGCGACGCCGTGTCGGTCGAGGGCGCTTCCGCCCCGCCACCCGCGCCGGCCAAATCCGCCGACAGTTCGAAGCGCGACGACCGCGTCGCCGACCTGCGGGTCAGCAGCGAGTTGGCCAGCACCCGGTCGTAAGCCTGCTGTGCGTCGAGTTCGAAACTCGGCTGGAGCTGGGCCCGATAGTCCTCCCAGCGCGAAATGCTCACCGGCGACACGTAAACCTCGGCTGGCTGACCCTTTTTTGGGTACACCGGCTTGTCATACAGCGAAAAACACCCGCTGAGCATCCCCGCCGTGGCCGCCAACGCCGCCCACACGCCGGCGTGGAGACGCCGCGGCGCGACCGACACACCGAAAACGAACGAAAGACCACGCACCACACGCTCATTGACCATCGTGTCACCCCATCAAGGAAACAGGAATCGATCCCAGAACAATGACCGGAGACGGACCGGTCCAGAAAGGATTTGCACTTTATTTGTTCCGTTACTACTGGCCGTGCCAATAGACCGTCACCCGAGGGAAAACACCCGATCATTTTCTCGTCTCACCGCACCGAGCGACCGACGCCCAAGCACCGCTTATTATCAGACGTCTTTGGCTAGGGTTCACGCCATCGGCCTGGGGTGTCGATCCCTCTGTCAAGCCATAATCCAGAAAGATCAGGGACATGAAACACTACGACTGCGTCATCATCGGCACCGGGCCCGCCGGCCAAAAGGGTGCCATCCAGGCCGCCAAGCTCGGCAAAAAAGTCGCCATCATCGAGAAACAAAACGTCCTCGGCGGCGCCCAGATCAACACCGGCACCATCCCCTCCAAGACCCTCCGCGAGGCCGCCGTCCAGCTCACCGGCGCCAACCGCCGCGGCCTCTTCGGCGAAGCCTACCGCGTCAAGAAAGACATCACTGTCGCCGACCTCATGGGCGCCTCCCAGAACGTCATCCGCCACGAGTGGGACGTCATCCGCGACCAGTTCGACCGCAACCGCATCGACCTCATCTGGGGCCACGCCCACTTCGAAGGCCCCAACCTCCTCCAGATCGAACGCGACAACGCCTCGCAGATGATCACCGGCGACAAGTTCCTCGTCTCCGTCGGCACCAAACCCGCCCGCCCCGACTCCGTCCCGTTCAACGGCAAAACCATCTTCACCTCCGACGAACTCCTGACTCTCGACCGACTCCCCAAGACCATGATCGTCGTCGGCGGCGGCGTCATCGGCACCGAGTACGCCTGCATCATGGCCACCCTCGGCGTCCGCGTCACCCTCGTCGAGGGCCGACACCAGGTCCTCGGCTTCCTCGACCAGGAGATCGCCGGCGCCTTCCAGTTCTTCATGCGCTCCGAAGGCATCACTCTGCGCCTCGGCGAAAAAGTCAGCAAGATCGCCGAGGTCGAACACGAACGCGGCACCCACGACAACGGCGACGCCAACGGCAAAGCCGAGCTCGTCCAGGCCACCCTCGAGTCCGGCAAAAAGCTCCACGCCGAGACCCTGCTCTACGCCGTCGGCCGCCAGGGCGTGTGCGGCGCCCTGGGCCTCGACAACGTCGGCATCACCTTCGACGACCGCGAACGCCTCAGCGTCGACGACCACTACCGCACCAACGTCGACCACGTCTACGCCGCCGGCGACGTCATCGGCTTCCCCGCCCTCGCCTCCACCTCCATGGAGCAGGGCCGACGCGCCATCGCCCACGCCTTCGGCAACGACGTGGGCAACTACAACACCGACCTGTTCCCTTACGGCATCTACGCCGTCCCCGAGATCTCCATGGTCGGCAAGACCGAGGAACAGCTCACCGAAGAAGGCATCCCCTACGAGGCCGGCATCGCCCGCTACAAAGAAATCGCCCGCGGCAAGATCCTCGGCGACGAGCAGGGCATGCTCAAGATGCTCATCCACCAGGACACCCACCACATCCTCGGCGTCCACATCATCGGCTCCGAGGCCACCGAGCTGATCCACATCGGCCAGTGCGTCATGGGCCTCAACGGCACCGCCGAGTTCTTCATCAACAACGTCTTCAACTTCCCCACCCTCGCCGAGGCTTACAAAGTCGCCGCCTACAACGGCCTCAACAAGCTCGCCCACATCCGCTGACCCCCGGAAGTTTTCACTCCGCGTCCCAAGCCATCCGGAGGGCAGGCGCACCCGCCCGCCGGAAGTCCGAGAGGCTTTCGGACCAGGGATTTCCCCTTGCGCACAACCGATTTCCGCGGCCCCGGAGCCATCCGGCCGCGAGAAGCAACCCCCAGACGCCGGCCCTGTCCGCTAAACGTTTTTTAATCGGCCACGTCCATGATGGCGTCCGACGATATTTCGCGACCACAAGAAATATAAAAAATCGATAATAAGTTTCTGAAAACCCTTGCGTCCCCCGTCCGCCCGGATTACGTTTAGGTTTTCGATAAGCTATCTTTTTGTTACGAAATCGCGGCCTAGCGACACAGGGGGCAATCCCATGGCACACGACGGCTGGAGCAGCGAAGAATCTCAGTTCAATCAGATCGGGACCGGCATCGCGGTCGTCCCCGCGATCCTCGCCGCGTTGCTGCTCTGGGGCGTCATCCCGGTGGAGGTGACGGCGGGCGTCCTCTTCGCGGTTGTCGCCGTCTGCGGCGTCGTCGGGGGCGTGATCAACATCCTCGGCCGCGGCCCGATCTGGGCGGGCGCGCTACTGGGCCTCCTGCTGTCCGCCGGCGGTTTCGGCGCGGTGTACCTGTGGGCCGAGGGACGCGAGAGCGTTCGGTGGTTCGAGGTCGCGATCGCGTTCGTCGTCGGCGCCGCCCCGAGCTTCGTGCTTCAACTGATTCTACAGCGGGTGATGGGAAGCTCGTCCGACGAGTGAGGCCTTGTCGCCGAGATAACTGCGTGGTTGAAGGGGGACACCCGCAGCCGAGCGAACCCACCGAGCCGTCCGTTTATCCCCGCGTGCGCCTCGCAACCGAGCGGTGAGACATGACGCCCACCAAAGACATCGGCAAATTCGTGGGTCGCTACTTCCAGTCGCTCGCTTGGTTGTCTGTTGCGTCGATGCTCATCTCGCCGATCTTCTTCGGCCGTTTCCACATCGACTTCTCGTTCGTTCTCTTGTTCTGGGCCGCCGGCCACTTGATCCGACACAACCCGACCGCTCGCAGGTGGACGGTGGGTGTCACCGGCGTCGGCGTCGGTCTGATCGTCTCGATGCTCGGCTATGCGGCGATCGCGGGTACGGATGGGATGACGGTCGGCTTCGGAACCCTCATCGAAAACCCGCCCTAGTGGG
>JBCBSA010000281.1:0-4145 GCA_039819425.1 Planctomycetota bacterium | reverse complement strand
CGAACGCTACGGCTTGATCTCTCAGATGCAGCGATCAGCCGTGTCGATCGCTTCATCTGAGAGATCAAGCCGTAGCGTTCGGTGTCGGGCATCTCGTCGGTCAAGCGGTAGACCTCCTCGGCGAGTTCCATCGAACGCTCCCACACTTTGAGGCTGCGATAACCTTTGCCGTCCACGCCGTTCTCTCTTGCTAGGCTCTAAGCTCTAGCAGCTAGCAACTTCGTCTAGTAGTAACCTTGCTTCTTCTTCTCCTCCATGCCGGCGCCGGGGTCTTTATCGACGGTACGGCCTTCGCGTTCGCTGCGGGTGGCGAGGAGCATCTCCTGGATGATCTGGGGGAGCTCGCGGGCTTGGCTGCGGGTGGCGCCGGAGAGGGGGTAGTCGCCGAGGGTGCGGAAGCGGACCCACTCTTTCGTCGCGGTCTGCCTTAATTCCGGGGGCATGCGGTCGTCGTCGACGGCGATGAGGTTGCCTTCGAACTCGACGACTTCGCGCTCCTCGGCGAAATAGGCCGGGACGAGCTGGATGTTCTCAAGGTGGATGTACTGCCAGATGTCGAGCTCGGTCCAGTTGGACAGGGGGAAGGCGCGGATCTGCTCGCCCCTGTGGACGTTGGCGTTGTAGACGTTCCAGAGCTCGGGTCGCTGGTTCTTGGGGTCCCACTGGTGGTTGGCGTCGCGGAAGGAGTAGACGCGTTCCTTGGCGCGGGACTTTTCTTCGTCGCGTCGGCCGCCGCCGAACGCGGCGTCGAAGTCGTACTTGTCGAGGGCCTGGCGGAGGGCGCCGAGGTTCATGACGTCGGTGAAGACCTTGCTGCCGTGCTTGAAGGGGTCGACGCCCTGCTTGAGGCCGTCCTCGTTGATGTGGACGAGGCACTCCATGCCCAGCTCTCCGACGATGTAGTCGTCGCGGAAGGCGTACATGGACTGGAAGTTCCAGGTCGTGTCGATCTGGAGCAGGGGGAAGGGGGGCTTGGCGGGGAAGAAGGCCTTGCGGGCCAGGTGGAGCATGACGCAGGAGTCTTTGCCGATGGAGAACAGCATCACGGGGTTGTCGAACTCGGCGACGACCTCGCGGATGATGTGGATGCTCTCGGCTTCGAGCTGCTTGAGGTGGGTGAGCTGTTGGGGGTCCACGGGTGTTTTTCGGGCGTCCTGCGGGTTTATGGGACTCGGTGAACGGGGCGACACCATAGCGGACGGCTCGCCGGGCGACCACCGGGCGAGGTTTGACGGCCGGTTGGCGTTCGGCCATGCTCATCGGGTCGTCGGCGGCCGGGCTTTTGTGTAAGCCCAAATCCGTGTGTTACCGGCGACCCCGTGCCATCCTAACCGGAGACCGCCCCGATGCCCTCGCCCGACGACCGCCGTTACCTGGACAGCCACGAGTGGCACAAGCCCGAGGGGGGCCTGGTCGCGATCGGGATCAGTCAGTTTGCCGTCGATGAGTTGACGGACGTGACCTACCTCGAAATCGCGGTCGAGCCGGGGGGGGCGGTGACGGCGGGCGAGACGTTTGGCGAGATCGAGTCGGTCAAGGCCACCAGCGAGCTGTACTGCGGGATTGACGGCGAAGTCGTGGAGGTCAATCAGTCGGTGATCGACAACCCCGCTGGGGTCAACGACGACCCGTTCGGGGGAGCGTGGCTGATCAAGGTCCGACCGGCGGACGCGGGGCAGGTCGAAACGCTGTTGTCCGCGGCGGATTACGACGCCCGGCACGGCTGATTCAGGCATTGGGGGGCCTGGCGACGGGGCGAAACTGGTTGGCGGGCCGCGAACTGGTCGATACGATGTTCAGAGCCGTCGGCTTGCCGGTGTCGGCTTGTTTTTCCCGAACCTCATCATGATTATCGACTTACACACCCGGGTATGGGACTCGATCGAGGCGATGGGGCCCGCCGTGGCCGCGACGTTCCGCCGACGCCGAGAAGAACCCTGGCAGCACATCAGCGCCCCCGAGGAGGCCCACGCCGAGGCGATGAGGCCCGTGGCGTTCGCCGCGGTGTTGGGGTTCGAGAGCGGGCTGCTGGAGGGCTCGATCGACGCCGAGCGTGTGCACCGGGCGGTGAAGTCGGACCCGACGAAGAACCTGGGTTTCGTGGGCATCGACCCGACGCTCGGCAAGGCGGTGGCGAAGCTGGAAGAAGCGCTGGAGATGGGCCTGGTCGGAGCGACCGTCAGCCCCGCGGCGGCGGGTTTCCACCCGGCCGACACCCGCGCGATGGAGCTGTACGAGGCCTGTGAGGCCCGCGGGGTGCCGGTGCTGATCGAGGGCAACGCGATGCTGACCGAGTCGGTCGATCTCGCCTTCGCTCAGCCGTACCTGCTCGACGAGGTCGCCCGGACGTTCCCGGACCTCAAGATCGTGATGAGCTCGTTCGGCTTACCGTGGATCGACCAGGGCGTGGCGCTGATGGCCAAGCACCCGGGCATCTACGCCGACGTGTCGGGGCTGGTGCTGCGGTCCTGGCAGCTCTACAACGCGCTGGTCCAGGCGTACCAGTCGGGCGTGATGAACCAGGTCCTGTTCGGCAGCAACTTCCCGTTCTGCGACCCCGAGAAAGCGATCGTGACGCTCTATTCGGTCAACACAACGTCGCAGGGCACACCGCTGCCGAGCGTGCCGCGTGAGCAGCTACGCAGCGTGGTCGAGCGCGACACGCTCGCTGAGCTGGGCATCGAACGGCCGGCCGGTTCGGCGTCGGGGCCGGACACGCCGGACGCGGAAGCCGGGGACGACGAGTCGGTGGCCGAAAGCGAGTTCGAGAAGGTTGCGATCGCCGAGGACAAGCCGGCTTGACCGCCGCGGCCCCGAGGGCGAATGGACGACTGGGTGGCACCACCGCTTGGCTTGCCCTCTTGGCTTTGTGTGGCGTCGCGTGGCCGACCGCGGGTTGCAACCGGGCGTTCTTCACGGCCGACACCGAGCTTCAACTGATCAGCCGAGACCAGCCCGACGGCGCGCCGGTCGAGCTGGCGAACCGCTTCTCTCGGGCGATCTACCGGTTCGAGGACGCCAACACGGTGACGGTCCTGCTGTGGCAGGGCAACCTCGACGACCCGCAGCGGGTGGCGACGATACGGATGTTCTGGCAGCCGCGGGCGGGGCTGACGCCGATCGACCGCACCTCGACGAACGCGCTGGTGCGTTTCTACGAGTTCCGCGACAGCCCCGAGGAGCGGGACACGCTGGGGGTGTACGCCGGGGGCGGTTTCATGCGGCTGTCGGGGAGCCCGGAGCTGGCGAGCGTGTCGGGCTCGCTGTGGGACGCCGACCTGCGGTTAACGGATCGCTCGGAGGCGTTCACCGACCGGCTGGGCCGGGCGGTCTTCCGGGGGCGTTTCGAGGCGACCCGCGACGACGCGGCGGTGACGACCGCGCTGCGTGAGCTGAACCAGCACGTCGAGCAGCGGCTGGGGTACCCACGTCTGGTATCGCGTCCGCCCGGGCCGACGCCGTCTTCCTGAGAATCAAAACCGGAGCCGAGTGTTGAGCCGACGCCATCCCGCATTCCACGTTGTGCTGCCGGCCCTGATGGTGGCGGTTTTCGGTTCGTTCGGGGCCGTGTTCGCGCAGGGGCAGAACGCCGAGGCGGAAGGCGAAGTTTCCGCTTGGGATCGCGCTCAGGAGAGGATCGAAGCCGGGTTTGCCCAGGTCAACGACAAGCTGATCCCGGTGCTGTTTGTGGACGTGACGTTCGGCGTCTTCGACCCCTCGGCGGAGGGCGTCGAGGCCGACCTGACCGCGGCGCGGCAACGGCTGGCGGCGTTTGAAGCCGAGCCCGCACCCGACGCACGCGACCTCCGGCTGGCTACGAAGACGGTCGATACCCTCGAAGCCCAAGCGCAGACCCTGGCCGAGGGCGGTCGCGTCTACGGCGTCCCGCTGATCGTGGTGTTCCTGCTCGTCGGCGGGGTGTTCTTCACGCTGCGCTTCGGCTTCGTGAACCTGCGGCTGTTCGGGCATTCAATTGCCGTGATCCGCGGCCGGTATGACAACCCCGACGACCACGGTGAGGTCTCGCACTTCCAGGCGCTGACCGCGGCGCTGTCGGCGACGGTGGGCCTGGGCAACATCGCCGGGGTCGCCATCGCCATCAGCCAGGGCGGGGCGGGCGCGGTGTTCTGGATGTGGTTCGTGGC
>JBCBSA010000280.1:0-4191 GCA_039819425.1 Planctomycetota bacterium | reverse complement strand
GGACGCCCGCGGTCCGGTTAAACTCGGGCCAGGGAGCCGCCGTTGCCCAGCCGCCTCGCCATCCTGACGCAGGGCCAGACCCACCCGCTGTCGGCCAAGACGGCGGTGGCGCTGCTGCGATATCGCGGCGACGAGGTGGTCGCGTTGATCGACTCGGAGCAGGCCGGACGCACGACCCAGGGCCCGCTCGGCTGCGGCGGCGACACGCCGATCGTCGGCTCGCTCGCCGAGGCGGACCGCCCGGACACGCTGGTCGTCGGCGTCGCGCCGGCAGGCGGGGAACTTCCGCGGGCGATGCGGCAGGCCATCCTCGACGCCGCCGAGCGGGGGCTGGACCTGATCTCGGGGCTGCACCGGTTCCTGAGCGACGACCCGGAGATCGCCGCGGCGGCGGGGCGTGGCGGCGGGCGGGTGTGGGACATCCGCAAAAACGACGAACGGGCTGTGGCCGACCGCCGGGGGCTGGAGCGGCGGGACCGGGGCGAGTGCCTGGTCGTCCACGCCGTCGGCCAGGACTGCTCCTGCGGCAAGATGGTCGTCTCGGTCGAGCTCGCCCTCGGCCTCCAGGCCGCCGGCCACGACGCCAAGTTCGTCCCCACCGGCCAAACCGGCATCCTCGTCGCCCCCGGAATCAATCACGCCCTCACCATGACGCCAGAGGAACGCAGCGACTCCATCTCCGGGGGCGGGGGTTCTCCGATCGACTGCGTGGTGGCCGACTTCATCAACGGCGCGGCCGAGCGTCTGGTCAAACGCAACCAGCACCACGACATCCTCGTGGTCGAAGGCCAGGCGTCGCTGGTCCACCCCAGCTACTCGTCGGTGACCTACGGCCTCCTGCACGGCACGCTGCCGGATGCGCTGGTGCTCTGCTACGAGGCCGCCCGCCCTCACCTCCACGGCCGACCGCACCTGCCGCTCACCCCCCTGCCCGTGGTCAAGCGGCTGTACGAACACGTCGCCAACCTCGAGCAACCGTGCCGATTCGTGGGCGTGGCGATGAACAGTCGGTTGTTGCCCGACGATGCTGCGGTCGAGGCCGAGCGAAAGCGGGTCGAAGATGAGTTGGAGCTGCCGGTCTGCGATGTGTATCGGGAGGGACCGGGCGTTCTCGTCGAAGCGGTGACGGCCATGGAGACCGCACAACCGAACTGACCCCGTTTTGCTGCGACTCACCCTCCACCCCGTCGAGCTGCCGCTGCGTCACGCCTGGACGATCGCCCACGGCACGCGCACCGTCCAACGCAACCTCATCGTCGCTCTCCACGACGACAACACGGGTCACACCGGCTACGGCGAAGCCCCCGCGATCCCGTACATGGGCGTGACGATTGACAAGTTGCTCCAAGAACTCGATCTGGAACGCGGTTTCTTGGGGCTTTCTCATTCCGAACTCTCACCGGAAAAGGCTTGGAAAACAAATGACTCGATCGAATGGCGTGGCCCGTTCGCGACTTGCGCACTCGATCAGGCCAATCACGATCTCTATGGGAAGATTCACCAACAGCGGTCTCACCAAAGATTGAGGGGTGACGCCGTTCGAGTTCCCGCCTCCAACTACACCCTCGGCATGGACGCCCCCGAGGTCATGGTCGCCAAGCTCCGTGAGTATCCCAATTTCCCGAGCTACAAAGTCAAGCTGGGCCGTTCCGAATCCGAGGGGGGATTGGACCAAGACCTAGCCGTGCTGCGTCGCCTCCGGGAGGAGACCGACGCGACGTTCCGCGTGGACGCCAACACGGCGTGGACGGCCGAACAGACGATCCGTTTGTCGGGCCCGCTGCGGGACCTCGGCGTCGAGTTCATCGAGCAGCCGCTGCCCCCGGACGCGCCGCGGAGCGAGCACGAAGCGGTGTACTTCGGCAGCGACCTGCCGGTCATCGCCGACGAGTCGTGTCAGACGGAAGCCGACGTCGAGAAGTGTGCGGGGTTGTTCCACGGGATCAACATCAAGCTCTGCAAGTGTGGCGGGATGACCCCCGCGCGGCGGATGATCGCCCGGGCCCAAGCGCTCGACCTCAAGGTCATGATGGGCTGCATGACCGAGACGACCGTGGGGATCAGCGCGTTGGCCCAGTTCCTGCCGCTGCTCGATTACGTCGACATGGACGGGGCGTTGCTGCTGGCCCCCGGGAGTGACCCGGCCGACGGGGTAACGCTCGGGCCCGACGGCGTGGCGGTGTTCCCCGAGGGCGAGGCGGGGTACGGCAACGGGGTGACGCTGAACCGCGAACTCCCTACCGTTTGACGCATGACGCTTTACTCCGAAACCGACACGCCCAAGGCGCGACGCGACGAGCCGTGGACCGTGGGCCGGCTCGCCGGGGAGATCAAGGGCGCGTTGTCGGATCGCTTCGCCGGGAAAGTCAGGGTCGTCGGCGAGGTGTCGAACCTGTCGGACCGGAACCACTGGTTTTTTTCGCTGAAGGATGAACAAGCCGCGATCCGGGCAGTGATGTTCGCGTCGGCGGCGCGGCGGGTGGGGTTTGCGGTGCGGGACGGGATGGAGGTCGTGGCGATTGGGCGGATCGATTTCTACGACGCGCAGGGCAGCGTGCAGCTTTACGTCGACAAGCTCGAGCCGGTGGGCGAGGGGGCAAGAGAGCTGGCGCTGCGGGCGATGATCGAGGAGCTGCGCGGACTCGGCTACTTCGACCCGGCCCACAAGAAACCGCTTCCGGGGGTGCCGCGGAAGATCGCGGTGGTGACGTCGCGGAGCGCCGCGGCGTTGCAGGACGTGATCGACACGGCCGGGCGGCGGTGGGCGGGGTGCGAGTTGGTGCTGGTCGACGTGCGCGTGCAGGGCGACGACGCGGCCCCCGGAATATCCGCGGCGTTGAACTACCTTTCGGAACATGGGGATCGGCACGGGATCGACGCGGTGCTGCTGACGCGGGGTGGGGGGAGCGTTGAAGACCTGTGGGCGTTCAACGAGCGGGTGGTGGCGGACGCGGTGTTCGGGTGTCGGCTGCCGGTGGTCGCGGCGATCGGGCACGAGACGGACACGACGGTGGCGGAGCTGGTGGCGGACGTGCGGTGCGCGACGCCGACGCAGGCGGCGATGACGCTCGTGCCGGAGCGGGCGGTGCTGGAGCAGCAGGTGGACCAGTTGGCCCGTCGGCTGACGCTGGGGTTGCGTCAACGGGGCGACCACTTCCGGGGGCGGGTGGAGGCGGCGGCGCGGCACGAGCTGTTCCGTCGGCCCGAGCGGCTCGTCGCGGCGGCGGAGCACCGGCTGGATCAGCTCGCCCATCGGCTGCACGCGGCGCCGGCCCGGCGGGTGGAGGCGGCGCAGCGGCGGATCGAGGCGCTGGGGCGGACGCTCGACGCGGTGTCGCCGGGGAGCGTGCTGCGGCGGGGGTACTCGATCACGCGGGCGGCGGACGGAGAGCTGCTGCGGTCGGCGGCGGACGTTGCGCCGGGAAGCCGGCTAACAACGACGCTGGCCGAGGGGGAGGTGGCCTCGGTGGTCGAGGGGGCACCGCCAGCACCCCCGACGCCCCCGGTGCCCAAGCGCTCGCGGCGGGTGCGGCCCAAGACGAAGCCAGGAACGGACGAGCCGATGTTGTTTGCGTGAGGTTCCGAGGGCGGGGTTCCGGGGGGCGGCCCCGGGTCATTGACCCGGGGCTAAATTTTCCGTGACGGGGAATCTGACATAATCCGGGGATGACGCAGGACACGGACGCACCGAGTTTTGAGGAGGCGGTGGATCAGCTCGAAATGCTGATCGACCAGATCGAGTCGGGCGAGGTGGGGCTGGAGGAGGCGTTGCGTCGGTACGAGGACGGCACGGCGTTGATCCGGCGTTGCCGGGCGATCCTGGACACGGCCGAGCGGAAGATCGCGGAACTGACGGCGGACGGGGGCGACGATTCTGCCGGGGGCGACGCGCTGGACGATGAGTGACGGGGTCCCCGCGAGAACAGGCGTATGAGCATCGAAGTCTGGGCGCTGATTCTGCTGACGGTGTGGGGGGCGTGCGTCGGGAGTTTTCTGAACGTGGTGGTGTACCGGCTGCCGGCGGGGCTGAGCGTGGTGTCGCCGCCGTCGCGTTGCCCGGGGTGCGAGCGGAAGCTGGCGGCGTACGACAACGTGCCGGTGCTGGGGTGGCTGTGGCTGCGGGGGCGTTGCCGGTGGTGCAAGATGAAGATCAGCGTGCAGTACCCGCTGGTCGAGGCGGCGACAGCGCTC
>JBCBSA010000279.1:0-4195 GCA_039819425.1 Planctomycetota bacterium | reverse complement strand
GCTGGTTCGAGTCGCAGTTGTTGGACTACGACCCCGCGTCGAACTGGGGCAACTGGGCCTACGCCGCCGGTGTCGGCGCCGACCCCCGCGGCTTCCGCGGCTTCGACGTGGTCGGGCAAGCCCAGCGCTACGACCCGAAAGGCGAATACGTCCGGCACTGGCTGGGCCGCGATCCGGCAGAAAAGAACCGCCCGCCACACGAGGCACCGAAGCGGGGCCGGGCAAGGCCCATCGTGGACGTCCGCCGATCGTTGGCCGACGCCGAGGCGAGGTGGCAGGCGTCGTCGTGACGAGGGGGGCTCCGCACCGCGTCACCAACCCTTCCGGACGGATATCGACGCGGTCTCGCCCGGTCCCGATCTGATCTGAGAGCCAATAGAGTGTCACCGGACCCGGTTTTTAGGCTTCGGCGATCCGGTCCGATCGGGATCGGGGCTACAAGTTTGATAATGTTTCGACCCCGGGGTAATCTCTGGATCTACCCCGAAAGGGGTAGGTATTTCGCTGGGCTTGTCATCTGTTGCACGGGGACTATCGTGAAAAATTTCGGGTTTCGGGAAGCGTATGGACGTGTTTCGGTGTGCGTTTTAGCCGCGGCGGTATCGGCAGGGATACTGGCGGGCTGTGCCGGCGGGGGAGAGGGCGGGGGTAAGACCTCGGACCGGGAACTGCTCAACGGCTTCTACAGCAGCCTCTTCCTGGCCGACGGGACACCCCTGGCCCCCCTCGACGTGGCCACCGGACCCGGGCGGGCCGTGCCGCTCTTCGTCTCGGCAAAAGCGTCGGCCGAGTCGGTTGGACCGGCCGAGCCGGCGAGCTTGGACATGAGTCAGGTCCACCTCGGAGACATCCAAGCCCGGCTGACGCGCGACTCTGCTCCGGCGGAAGGAGAAGACGAAGCCGAGGATGAGGCGGAGGCCCAAGCCGACCTCTCGCGCAGCCGCGGGACCGGGGCGATCGAAAAACTCGGGGCCGAGCCGGGCCGGTTCCTGGTGCTGTGTGAATCGTTCTACCCCGAGTCGGCGGTCTACCAGTTCCGGGGCGACGTCTGCTGGGCGGCGTCGGTCGCGATGATCGAGCGCTACCAACTGGGTCTCGACGGAAACCAGGAAGAGATCCTCGCCCGGATCAAGGGCCGACAAGCCGAGTCGGAGGAGCTGGGCAGCAACTTCGCCAACATCTACGAGATCATCCTGGCGCTGAACCCCGACGCCGCGCCCCCGCCCCCGGCCGAGGCCGACCCCGAAGCGGAGGCCGACCCCGCTCCGCCCGAAACGGACTCCGGCCTCGAAGCCCAAGCCGCCTCGGTCACCGAGCAGGCCCAAGAGCAGGAGGAAGCCGTGCAGAGCAGCGGCGAACTGAAGTACATCGCCGTTCACGCGTTGGCGTTCACCCGGGGCAACACCACCAGCAGCATCTACTTCGGGCTCCGCCAGGCCAGCCGGTTCATGGGCCAGTTCATCGGCACCGAGGAGATGCTCTCGTCGCTGGCGTCGGGCGAGCCGGTGATCGTCGGGCTCCGCCGCCCGGTGCCGGGCGGCGCCCCGGGGCAGACCTTCAACCACGCGATGGTGCTCTACGCCGCCGAGTTCACCGCGATCCCCGCGGAGGCCTCTACCGAGCGTGGCCTGTACCAGGCCGAGGCGGGGGTCAACACCGCGCTGGCGGGCTACGACCTCCTGATCGCCCAGGCCAAGGCCGAGAAAGAAGCCGAAGAAAGCGGCGAAGAGCCGACGCTCGCCGACTCGCTCGAGCAGATCACGACCCTGGGGGCCGGCGCCGGCCGGCTGTTGGGCCAGGGCTGGAACGCGCTGCGGGGCGGCAACAAGGAGCAGTCGTCGCGTCCGTACTGGCTGGCCATCACCAAGGTGCACCTGGTCGACCCGCTGGGCGATCCGGAGCAAGCCGGCAACCCCTTCGAGTCGAAGGTGGTCCTCGACGGCCAGACGTTCCGCGACACGTTCCTCTTCGCCATGACCCACCGCCGGGCGCAGACGATCCGGCCGGTGGTCGACGACGACAGCACGGTCGAAGAGATCCTGATGGGCACCCCCGCCGAGGACGCCGAGGCCGCCGCCGACTCCGCTTCCGATTCCGCGTCCTGATCCGAAACACCGCTGGGCCCCGACTCCGCCCGGGAAGGCAATCTCATCCATGCGTCGTCGCCCGTATATCCCGCACATCGAGCGTAAACGGGAATCCGCCACCGGTTCGTATCGCAACGTCAGCTTGAGGCGGCTGGTGTACCTGTTGCTGCCTTTCGCGGCGGCTTTGTTCCTGGTCTCGATCTACGGGCCCAATCTGACACCCGAGGGGGCTCGGCGGTTTTCGTTGATCTCGATCATGCTGGCGTTGACCGCGTCGGTCTTGATCGGTCGGCATTACTTCCGACAATGGGTCCGTCAGGATCCCGGCAAGAACATGATCCTCTCCCCGGAGGTCATGGGCGCGCTGCTCGGGTCGATCATGACGGTGATCCTCGGCGGCTTCGTCGTTAACCACATGCTCGAGGCCGCCGAGGAGCGGGGCCAACTCCGCCACGTCGTACGCGACCATTACCAGGCGAAATCCGAGTTGCTCGACGATTTCGCGCATCGTGGCCAAAAGGTGCTGTATTACGCTTACGCCTATCGCGTAGTCGAAGAGTGGCTGATGCGTTACGACGACATCGAAAAGAATTTCAATGTCATCCACAACAATCATCCGGACAAGCGCCCCGGATTCGGCATCGGGGAGCTGGATCACAGCGAGGCTTACGACTACTACCGGGAGATGCAGAAGGCCTTCGTCGAGGCCGGATCGATGCACGGAATGTGCGGCCAGATCGAGGCGATGTTCTTCGACGGATACCGGCTGTCCAGCTCTCTCATGCCTCAGGAAGGAACGGCGGACGCCAGACTACGTGAACTCGCCCAATCCGGCGAGCTACGGACACGCGGCAAGCTGAAGGTTCAGAACCTGGTCGACACGATGGACGAGTTCCTCAACCCGCAGACACTCCGACGCGACGAGGAGATCGAGACGTTCGCTCACGCGTCGGAAGAGCTGAACGCTCGATTCCGTCGGCTCAACACCGCTTACACGGAGTTGATCGAAACGATGCGGGACGACTTACATAACGCCCGCACCGTCCACCTGCCCGATCCCGAAATCGGATTCTTCAGCAAGTGGTCCTCCCGCCTGTTCGATCCGCTGGCCCGGATTCTTCGCTGACCCTAACCACCGGCCCTCCAACATTGACCGGCCTGTCGGCCTTGACGAAACCGTATTGTGAGCTCTGCCATGAAACACCCTATTGTCGTTCTCGCCTGCTCCGGCCTGCTGGCTGCCTTCCTCACTTTGTCCGGCGGCTGCAACAACAGCGTCGGCGGCTACGTCCCCTCCCCGCAGCCCGCGCCTCTCACGGGCGAGGAGTCCGCTCGGCAGAGCAAAGACGAACCAACCGAATAACGAATAAAACTCAGACGGCGGTGAGGACGACGGCGGAACCGCTGCGGCGGTCGTTGCTTATTGCTTACCGCGCCGCGACGCGGCGGTCGGGGACGGGGCAGCTCTTGGAGTGGTTCGTCAGCTGGTCCATCAGCTCGCCCATCTTCACGGTGGCGAAGGTGGTGGCGGAGTCGCTCATGGCGTAGGGGATGACGAGGTGGCCGGCGTGGGCCAAGGCGCCACAGGTGTAGACGACGTTGGGGACGTAGCCGTCACGCTCTTCCTGGTTGGGGATGATCAGCGGCTGGTCGAGGTGGCCGATGACCTTCGACGGGTCGTCGAGGTCGAGGAGGCAGGCGCCGATGCAGTACTGGCGGACGGGGCCGACGCCGTGGGTGAGCAGCAGCCAGCCGTGCTCGGTCTCGATGGGCGGGCCGCAGTTGCCGATCTGGACGAACTCCCAGGGGTAGAGCGGGGCGGCGAGCTTCTGGCACTCGTTCCAGAAGTGGACGTTGTCGGACTTCATGAGGAACATGTTCTCGCCGTCGAGGCGGGAGATCATGTGGTAGAAGCCGTCGATCTTGCGGGGGAACAGGGCCATGCCCTTGTTCTGGACGTAGCGGCCGTTGAGGGTGTGGATCTCGATGGTCGAGAAGTCCTGGGTCTCGAAGAGCTGGGGGAGGATGCGGAAGCCGTTGTAGGCGGTGTAGGTGCCGAAGTAGGTGACGGCGCCGTCGTTGTCGGTGAAGTGGGTGAGGCGGACGTC
>JBCBSA010000278.1:0-4216 GCA_039819425.1 Planctomycetota bacterium | reverse complement strand
GGCTCCGAACCCGCCGGATCGTTTTCGTACCGCAGCCGCAAAGAATGGTCGGCCCCCGCGAACAAGAACAACAACACCGGCACCAACCCCTTCAACACGTCCAACCCGAAGCACAAGAACCCCCACTTCTTCCCCACCGACCGCCCCAGGTTCGTCGCCCCCGGGTTGCCGCTGCCGTGCTTTCGGATGTCGATCCCCTTGGCCCGGCCGATCAACACCGCGAACGGGATCGACCCCGAACCAAACGCCGCCGCCAGCCACAAGAGCCAAATGGGTGTCGTCATCGCCTCACCGGCCCGCATCGTACCCCAACGCTTGGACCCTGAACTTAAGCACAGGTCCGGGGCGTGGCCGTTGTGTCGCGGCCGACCCGGGCGTACCATGAATCGATGCGGTACGCGATGCTTGTCTGCGTCTTGGGCCTATTCGTCGCCGGGCCCCTCGCCGTCGCCCAGCCCGTCGCCGACGCCGAGGAGTCCAGCGACTTGCTGGCGCTCCTGATCGCGATCGGCTTGGTCGTGGTGATCGCGGTCGGCAGCTTCATGAGTTCACGACGCGGCCACCAGGACTGATCTTCTCTACCTCCGGCCCGGAGCTTCAACATGACCCAGCGTTCCCTCGCCGTTCTGATCGTGCTCAACGTCGTGCTCTTGGGCGCGTTGTCGGTGACCGTGATGACCCCGCCCGCCGCCGAGGCCCAGTTCGGCGGCAACAAGGCCTACACGATGATCGCCGGCTCGGTCCGCGGCCGGGGCAGCCAGGCCGCCATCTTCGTCGTCGACCTGAACACGACCCAGGTCGCCCCGCTCTTCTACAACGGCAACAACCGCCGGTTCGAGTTCTTCGGCGGCCGCACCCTCGCCGACGACATGAACGAAGTCGGCAACAACCGCTAACCCCTCGCCCCCGGAATTTTTCACCCCGCGCCCCAAACCGAGGGCGGCGGAGCCCCGGATCGCTCAAACCTAAACGCCAGCCCCGCCTACAACCCGCACCCCGGAAGTGCCCCATGAACCGCATCCAAACCGCCTGCTTCTGCTTGATCGCCTCGGCCCTGGTCCTCTCAGGACTCCTCGTCGTCGAGCTCTCCGAACGCGTCGAACCCAACGCCGCCGACGCGTCGCTGGTCATCGCCCGAGACAACTTCACCCTGCTCACCGCCGACACCACCAGCGACGAGGAGTCCCTCTTCATCCTCGACAGCGTCAGCGGCACCCTCCTCGTCTACCGCCTCGACATCCCCCGCGAGCAGCTGATCCCCGGCGGCGGCATCCGGCTCAGCCGAATCTTCGACGAGGCCGACGACGGCGGCGGCAGCCGGCGGCGGTGACCGGCCGCACCCTTTTTCCGTTTAGCGAGCGACGCGCAGCGTCCCTTGCCCTCTTCAAGTCGACGCCGACGCCGGCAGCGTCGGCCGCAGTTCTTGCAAAGACTTGATCGCCACCCCGTCCCGCGTCAGCGCCGACACCCGCGGGTCCGCCGTCGTGTCCGCCGGAACCTCTTCCAGCAGATCCTCCAAGGGCTGGTCCGACACGATCTCGAAGCCCGCGTCCCGGATCATGCGGTACGTCCTTCGCCGCTCGGCCCCCTGGCCGTTGAGGTAGCCGTCGAGGAACAGCGAGTTCGCCGGGAACAGGCACATCGCTTCCAGCGACCGCAGGTGGTACTCCCGCCCCGCGGCGCAACGCACCTCGGCGTCGGGGTTCGTGAAGCGGAACATACACAGGATCCGCAGGCAGTACTCCGGCGTCAGCACCCGCGCGTCGGCCGGTGTCGACTCCAACACGTTGCCCTCGAACGGCAGCAAAAAATTCACCGGGATCGACTCGGCCCGCAGCGACCGCAGCGTCTTGGCGACCTCGATCAATTCGTCCGGCGTTTCGCCCATCCCCGCGATCAGGCCGGAGCAGGTCTGTAGCCCGGCCCGCTTGGCGGACAGCAGGGTGTTCAGCCGGTCGTCGTAGGTGTGGGTGGTGCAGATCTTGCCGTAGGTCTCGCGGGAGGTGTTGAGGTTGTGGTTCAGCCGATCCAGCCCGGCGGCGGCCAACACCCGGGCCTTCTCGTCGTCGAGCAGCCCGGCCGAGACGCAGACCTCCAGCGACGGGAACCTCTCCTTCACCGCCCGGACGTAGCCCGCCAATTGCTGGGTCCGCTTCTCGGACGGGCCCCGGCCCGAGAACACCATGCAGTAGCGGTGGGCCCCCGCCGCGTGGGCCCGCTCGGCCTCGGCGAGGACCTCGGTTTCGCTCTTGATCGCGTACGGTTCGATGTCCGCGGCGCTGGTCTTCGCCTGCGTGCAGTACGAGCAGTCCTCCGGGCACCGGCCGTTCTGGGCGTTGTTCAGGATATGGACCTGCACCGTCTTGCCGAAGTGGTGGCGACGCACCGCGAACGCGGCGTTCAACAGCGGCATCAGCTCCAGCGACTCGTCGGTCATCACCCGCCGACACGTCTCGTCGGTGGGCTCGACGCCGGCCAGCGCGTCGTCGGTCAGGCGTTGATAAAAAGCGACGTCCATGCCGAGGGCTCCGGGGGTCCGGGGTTGTTCCCGGGGTGTTCCGGGGGCGGGTGAGGCAACCGGACCGGGATTGTAGCAGCGGCCCGGCCCGGCCGATAAAACCGCCAGGCCGCCAGTCGGCCGATGTATGATGACGCACCCGATCAGGCCCGACATCGACGAGAGAGTTTGCTCATGCGGATGAATCTTCCGACCGCCCCCCCGGGATCGCCGCGCCGCACCTGGCCGCGGCTGCTGGTGCTGGCCGCTGCGCTGCTGGCCGCGGGCGCCACGCTCACGCTCCGGGCTCAGGACACCCCCGGTGATGCCCCGCCGCCGGCCGCCGAGACGGTTGTACCGGCTTTGCCCTCCGAAGCGAACTTTAATGACCTGGACCCGATCTACCAACTGCGAGACATGTACTTCTTCTCGCCGGTGATCAACGGGATCATCGCCGGGCTGTCGGTGCTGGCGTTGATGTTCTTTTTGTGGTTTCTGGTCACGATCAACAGCCGGACCGTCGCCCCGGCGGCCTTCGTGAACGAGATCACGAACCTGGTGCTGGTCCGCCGCTACGACGCGGCGGCCGACGCCTGCCGGCGGAGCAAGGGCGTGTTCATCGCCCCGATCATCCTCCGCTGCGTCGAGAACCACGGCAAGAACCAATCGATCATCATGAGCATGATCGATACCGAGGGCCGGCGTCTCTCGGACATCATCTGGAACCGCATCAGCTACCTGGCCGACATCTCCAACGTCGCGCCGATGCTCGGGCTGCTGGGCACGGTGATCGGGATGATCACCGCGTTCTTCGGGCTGGACAAGGAGTCGGGCTCGATCAACTCGTCGGTGCTGTCGCAGGGCGTGGGCCAGGCGATGGCGACGACGATGTTCGGGCTGATGGTGGGGATCACCGCGTTGGTGTTCTATTCGATCATCAAGAGCCGGGCGACCAAGACGCTGGCCGAGGCCGAGTTCGCCGTGCACTCGATCGCCGACCGGATCCGCAGCGTGGACGAAGACGACGACACCGGCGAGCCCGAGCCGCCGTCGAAGCTGTTGTAGCCCCAGGCACCCGCCATGAGTTTCGCCACCCAGACCCGCGAACGCTCGGCCCCCGTCCTGCCCCTGGCGGGCATGGTGGACGTGTTGTTTCTGCTGTTGATCTTCTTCATGACCGCCTCGGTGTTCCGCGACGCGGAGCTGTCGATGGACGTGTCGCTGCCGTCGTCCGAGACCGCGGCGTCGGCGGTGGGGCCGGCGAACCAGATCGTCATCACGGTGGACGCCGAGAACCGCGTGTTCCTCGGCGAGCGGGAGGTGCCGATCGACGGGCTGCGGTCGCTGCTGGAAGACCTCGTGGCGGTGGCCCCGAACGACTCGGCCGTGGTCCGGGCCGACCAGGGGGCGGACTGGGGCGTGGGCGTGCGGGTGATGGACCTGGCCCAGCAGGCGGGCCTCACGCAGGTGCAGGCCGCGACGGTTCGGCCGGCCGAGGAGTAGGAACGCACACGGGACCGACGACGTATGAACGGCATGATGCTCCGACGATCCACGGTTGTGTGTTGGTTCATCGTCGCGGCGTGTTTCGCCTCGGCGGGCACGGCGGCCGGGCAGGCTTCGCCGGCGGAACAAGAGTTTTTGTTTGCGTACAAGCTGATGCAGCGCGGCGACGCCGCCGAGGCGGGCGCGGCGTTCGACGCGTTCCTCGAGAAGTTC
>JBCBSA010000277.1:0-4219 GCA_039819425.1 Planctomycetota bacterium | reverse complement strand
GGTCGCCACCTCGGTCTCGAAGCGGTTTTCCCCGCGGCCGGAGTTGACGAGCACGACGCCGAAGGCTTCGCCGACGGGTCGGCCGCGGCGGACGAGCCGGAGGACTTCTTCCGGGGGGGCGTCGGTGGCGACGTCGTGGTCTTTGGGGGGGAGGCCCAGGAGGCGGTCGCGGACGCAGCCGCCGGCGAGGCAGGCGACGTGGCCGTGGTCGCGGAGGGTGCGGACGACGGCGAGGGCCGCGGCGCGGCTGGGCGAGGCGTTTGTCTGATCGAAGAAAGAGCGGTTCACAGAATCAGGTCGGGGATTTGCGGGTTGAGAGAAGGATAAACTGTGATGGAAACCGCGTGTCAGACGGCGGACACGCGGTGCGTCTTTTCCTGTCGATGGATTCTTCATGGCCTCCGCGTTCCCCGCCACCATCCCGGTCCGACTCGACGCCGAGGGCCGGATCGACAACGACGTGCACTGCCCGGCGTGCGACTACAACCTGCGGATGCAGCGGGTCGAAGGGGCCTGTCCGGAGTGCGGGGCGGCGGTGGACGTGGTGGATCGGGACGATTTCGACATGCTCGATCGGGCGGACCCGGGGTGGCGGCGGCGGGTGGGGCGGGGGGCGAAGCTGCTGCACTGGGGGGCGATCGCGGCGATGCCGTTGGTGCTGCCGGGGTTGTTGTTGGCGACGGCGGGGTTGTGGTTGATGACGGGCCGGGAGCCGGGGAAAGACGAGGGGTGGAAGGCGAGGGGGACGCGGCTGTCGGCGCGGTGGGCGAGCGTGTTGGCGGCGGGGGCAGGGATTTGGCTGTTGGTTCTGTTCCTGGGGAGGGAGGGGAACACGCGTCACTCGCTGCGGGCGTTCTGGGGGCACGACTGGAAGCTGTTCGACATCCTGTTCTGCACGGTGGGGGCGGCGTTCGCGGTGGCGATGCTCGAGGCGTGGAGGCACCTGTTCAAGTTGGCGGCGCGGGCGGACGGGCCGCGGATCGCCCAGCGGTGCCGGGCGGCGTGGAAGGCGTACCTGTGGGGCGTGGGGGTGGTGGTGGCGATCGCGGCGGCGGTGAACCTGGGGGAGCGGACGGGGATCAAGCTGCCGGTGGAGGTGTGGTCGGTGTTTGCCGCGGCGACGGCGGGGGCGGTGGTGGCGGTGTGCGGGGTGTTGTGGTGGGTGACGGTGCGGTTGGCGGGGGAGTTCAGGGCTTTGTTGGCGGAGGCGGGGTCGGGGTCGGGCGATGACGGGTGAAGCGGGGCTGCGGAAGAGCGGGATGGTGCCGCTGGACGGCGGGGGCAAAATCGCGTCGGACCTGGCGTGTGTCGGCTGCGATTACAACTTGCGGACATGCGATCCGGAAGGCCGGTGCCCCGAGTGCGGGATCGCGGTGGGGCGTTCGGCCGTGGGTCGTTATCTATGTTATTTCGAGCCGGCGTGGGTGCAGGGACTGGCCTGGGGGATGAACCGTTTCGCGGTGGCGATCGTGGCGCTGGCGGTCACGGGGCTGCTGGGGTGGGCCACCACGCTTTGGCCCGAACGGGGGGTGCCGTTTTGGTGGATCGGGTTGGTCTTTGGGGTGCTGCCGCCGGTGGTGATCGCGTTCACGTTGGTGGGGTTCTTCCGGGCAACGCAGCCCGAACCGAACCGGGTGGCGTCGCGGGAAGGGAGCGGACGCCTCGATGCCCGCCGGGCGTCGCGGGTGGCGTTGATCGTGGGTGTGGCGATGATTTTGCCGGCGGTTGTGGCGGGGTTGATCTCGATCTTTTCGAGATCGTTTGGTGCTTGGTCGCAGATCGTGCTGTTGGTTGCTTTGATGAGTTGGCTCGCGGTGCCGTGGTGCCTGCTTCGCCACGCCCGGGACTTGGCGTTGCTGGTGCCCCGTCGGTGGCTGGCCCGGCTGACGTCGCTTTTGTCGTGGGGGATCGTGTTGACGGGCGCTGCGTGGGTCTGGTCGTTTGGATGGTTCGACTGGTACGACCTGGTGGTGGGGCCGTACGACCGCGTGTTTCCGCAGACCCCGAACTGGCACGGCTTAGTGGGATGGACGCCGGGCGATCCGTGGTCGTACCACGACGACTTCCGCGAGAAGGTCGAGTACTTGTTTTATGGCTTGGGCGTGGGGTTCGGGGGTGCGCTGCTCGGCATCGTTCCGCTGTTTCTGGCGTACCGCAACACGCTACGCCGCGAGGCGGCGAAGGCCTGGGCGACGTGGGCGAGCGAACCGCCGACCGAAACCCCGGGTCATTGACCCGGGGCTAAATCTTGGCGGAGAGCAGGTCGGTGACGCGGGAGACGGCCTGGGCGAGGGGGAGGGTTTCGCCTTTGGGACCGGTGCGGCCGTCGCGGGCTTTGACTTCGACCCGGGGGCCGTCGGGGGCGGAGAGGCCCTTGTCGCCGACGGTGACGCGGACGGGGACGCCGATGAGGTCGGCGTCTTTGAACTTGACGCCGGGGCGTTCGTCGCGGTCGTCGATCAACACCTCAAAGCCCGCCGACTCGAGGTCGGCGGCTAACGTGGTCATGGTGTCGGCAACGTTGCCTTGGAGTTTGATCGGCGTGATGACGACGTCGAACGGGGCGAGGGCGCGGGGCCAGATGATGCCGTCGTCATCATGCCCGCCCCGGAAGCGGCCTTCGGCCGAGTCGTTGTTGTCTTGGCTTCCGGGGGTGGATTCGATGGCGGCGGCGAGGATGCGGTTGACGCCGATGCCGTAGCAGCCCATGAGGGGGGTGAGGGCTTCGTTGTTTTCGCCGCGGACGGCGACGCCGAGGGAGCGGGTGTACTTGTCGCCGAGCTTGAAGACGTGGCCGACTTCGATGCCCTTGGTGGCTTCGAGTGTGCCACCGCCTTTGTCCGTGGGGGCGGGGTCGCCTTCCACGGCGTTGCGGATATCGGCGACGTGGATGGCCTGGCGGTTGAACTTGGCATAGCGGCGTTGGTCCTCGTCGGCGAGTTCGCGTTTCCAGTTGAAGTGTTTGACGTGGCGGTCGGACTCGTTGGCACCGGTAACCCAGAAGCCACCCTGGGCGGCGTCGGGGTCGACGATCACGGTGATATCGTCGCGGTCGACGGCGACGTGGGGGCCGACGAAGCCGGCGTCGCGGGCGTCGGCCTCGTCGGCGAGGGCGACGGAGGCGGAGGTGGCGCGGCGGAGCTTGGCTTCGTTGAGCTCGTGGTCGCCGCGGACGACGGCGAGGATCCAGCCGGCGTCGCCTTTGCAGACCAGCGTCTTGAGCATGTTCTTGGGCAAGAGCTTGGAGCCGAGGTTCTTTTTGAAGAAGACGCAGACGTCGTCGATGCCGGGGCAGCCGGGGGTGTGGACGGTTTCGGGGTCGCCGGTGGGCTCGCCGTGGAGGTCGCTGGGGCGGGGGCCGGTCTCGGCTTTTTCGACGTTGGCGGCGTATCCGCCCCCGGAAGCGCTGTTGGTCAGGATGGTGTCTTCGCCGGTGGGGCTGGGCACCATGAACTCGTGGGAGGCGCTGCCGCCGATGGGGCCGGCCTCGGCTTCGACGACCCTGTACGGTACGCCGCAGCGGTCGAAGACGCGGCAGTAAGCGGCGTACATCCGGTCGTAGGCGGCGTCGAGGCCGCCGGGGCCGTCCATCCCAAGGTGGAAGGAGTAGGTGTCCTTCATATAGAACTCGCGCGACCGCAACACGCCGAAGCGGGGGCGGAACTCGTCGCGGAACTTGGTTTGGATCTGGTAGGCGGTCTTGGGCAGGTCTTTGTACGACTCGACGCAGCCGCCGAGCAGGTCGGTGACGACTTCTTCGTGGGTGCGGCCCAGGGCCTGGTGTCGTCCGTGGCGGGTGGTGGGGATGAGGGTCTGGGTCCAGCGGGTGGGCATGGCGGGGCTTGGGTGAAGGGGTGGGAGGGAGAGTGTTGGGGCGAAACCTGAGAAACGGGGCATCTTAACGGGATTTTGCGGACGGCCGTCGCATCCGCGCAGGCGTGAGATATACTCCCATCATGGACATGGGACGGGCGACAGGCACGGCTGCCTTTCTGGGATCGATCGCCGTTTTGGGGATAGCTGTTGGAGGGTTATCGGGCTGTGGTCCGGGTACACCCTTCCGGGATTCGGAGCGGCTGCTCCCGGCCGAACGAGTCCGTCACCGTCTTGGGCCGGCCCTCGCCGCGCAGCACCTGGTACCGCTCGTACGGCGTACGCACCCGCTCCGAATCCCGGAAGGGTGTACCCGGACCACAGCCCGATAACCCTCCAACAGCTA
>JBCBSA010000276.1:0-4247 GCA_039819425.1 Planctomycetota bacterium | reverse complement strand
GGGGGCGATAACATATGTTTGGACTGTTCTGACTCATCATCGGTATCGGGCGCCATCCGCCCCCAACAACGACTATGACCACGCTCAAGCCCCCCCCCGGAAACCCCGCGCCCCCCGGTAATCCCGCCTCCCTCGGAGGCCCCGGCCGCGGCGCGTGGGCCGGGCTGAACCAGGTCTCGCTCATCGGCAACTACCTCCCCCGTCGCTGCGGGATCGCGACGTTCACGTCCGACCTGGCCGACGCGATCGGCGACGTCGCCCCCGAGCTGGGCGTCCACACCGTGGCGATGAACGACCGGGCCGAGGGGTATCGGTATCCGAACCGGGTGTGGTTCGAGGTCAACCAGAACCGCCTGGGCGAGTACCGCCTCGCCGCCGACTTCCTGAACATGGGCGGGGTTGATGTCGTCAGCCTCCAGCACGAGTTCGGCATCTTCGGCGGGCCGGCGGGGTCCCACCTCTACGAACTGCTCCGCCGCCTGCGCATGCCCGTCGTGGCCACGCTGCACACCGTCCTCAAAGACCCCAAGCCCGAGTACCGCGAGGGACTGCTCGAGCTCGCCAAATACTGCGACCGCTTCGTCGTCATGGCCGACCGGGCCTTCGGCTTCCTCACCGACGTCTACGGCATCGATCCGGCCCGCATCCGCCTGATCCACCACGGCATCCCGGATGTCCCCTTCGTCGACCCGGCGTTCTACAAAGACCAGTTCGGCGTCGAGGGCAAAAAAGTCATCCTGACCTTCGGCCTGCTCGGCCCGAGCAAGGGGCTCGAAAACATGATCGAGGCGATGCCCCGCATCGTCGCCGCCCACCCCGACGTGGTCTACATGGTCCTGGGCGCGACCCACCCCGGCGTCCTCGCCCACTCCGGCGAAGACTACCGACTCGGCCTCCAACGCCGCGCCAAAGAGCTCGGCGTCGACGGCCACATCAAGTGGTTCAACAAGTTCGTTGTCCAGGAAGAGCTCGTCGAGTTCCTCGGCTGCGCCGACGTCTACGTCACGCCCTACGAAAACGAAGCCCAGATCACCTCCGGCACCCTCGCCTACGCCCTGGGCACCGGCAAGGCCACCGTCGCCACGCCGTACTGGTACGCCCAGGAGATGCTCGCCGACGGCCGCGGCAAGCTCGTGCCGTTCAAAGACACCGACGCGATGGCCGACGCCGTGATCGACCTCTTCACTAACGAGGTCACCCGCCACAGCGTCCGCAAGAACGCCTACCAGTTCACCCGCGCCATGCGTTGGTCCACGATCGCCGGCCAGTACCTCGACCTCTTCGCCGAGGTCCGCGAGGAGCGCAACCGAAGCCCCAAGCCGATGCCCACCAAGTCGGCCAAGCGGGCCGACTCCCCCGAGCTGCAGGAGATCAAGCTCGACCACCTGCACACGCTCACCGACGACTGCGGCATCCTCAGCCACGCCCGCTGCACCGTGCCCGTCCGCGCCGCGGGGTACACCACCTCGAACAACGCCCGGGCCCTGATCGCGGTGCTGATGGCCCAGGACCACCTCAAGGCCGGCCCCGCCGAGGCCCGCCGGCTGGACGTCTCGGCGAACCGCTACCTCGCCTTTCTCGAGCACGCCTTCGACGAACACGCCGGCCGGTTCCGCCGCCGCATGAACTTCGACCGCACCTGGGCTTCTCCCACCGGGGACGAACCGCTCTTCTCCGAAGACGCCCACGGCCAGGCCCTGCGCGCCCTGGGCGAGACCGTCGCCCGCACCCAGCTCCGCGGCCACATGACCCTCGCCGCCAACCTCTTCCAACGCGCACTCCCCGCCTGCGAGTCGTTCAACCACGTCCACGGCTGGGCCTACTCGCTCATCGGCATCCACGCCTACCTCCGCCGCTTCTCCGGCGACAGTTCCGCCCGCCGCGTCCGCGAAACCCTGGCCCACCGCCTCTTCGACGCCTTCCGCCGAAATGGAAGCGACGACTGGCCCTGGCCCAACGACCAGATCACCTACACCGCCGCCCGCCTGCCGCACGCGCTCTTGCTCTCGGGCCGGTGGATGTTCAACAACGAGATGATCCAGCAGGCCCTGCGCAGCCTCGAGTGGCTGCAGGACATCCAGTTCACCGGCCGCGACGGCCAGTTCACCCCCGTCGGCAGCCAGGGCTGGTACCCCCGCGGCGGCGAGCGGGCCCGCTTCAACCAGCTCCCCGCCGAGGCGTCGGGCACCATCGACGCCCACCTCGAAGCCTACCGCGTCACCGCCGACCGCAAGTGGGTCGAGCGCGCCTACAAGTGCCTCAACTGGTTCCTCGGCGACAACGACCTCCGCCACCCCCTCTACGACAACACCACCGGCGGCTGCTGCGACGCCCTGCTCCCCCAAGGCGTCGACGAAAACCAGGGCGCCCAGGCCACCGCCTCCTGGCTGCTGTCGCTGCTGGCCCTCTACGAACACGACCTGGTCGAAGACGCCGACGAGGCCGGCAGCAAGAGCCCGCCCGTCGGCCCAGACGCCCCGGTGCCCCCTGTTCCGCCGGGGCCGACCGGTGGCCCGGTTCGGACGCCGCCTACGGCAAAGCCCGGTACTCCCGGAAGTTCTCCCGCCCCCACCATCACCCGCGATCTCGCGGTTCCCCCGCCGAGTGTTGAGAACAGAACATAGTTCTGTGTTTAGCGGGTGCGGTGAAGCCGCCCTTTCCGGGGCGGGGCGACCGCCCCTGGGACGCTGCGCGTCACCCGCTAAACGTGAAAGCGTGGCGATTATGGTTTAAAGCTGCACGTACTCGACCTCGGCCACCTTCGCCGGCCCGGCCTCGGGCAGGTGCATCGACGTCGCGAACGCGTCGCCCATCTCCGACCGCCAGTCGAACGGGTCGTACCGCCGGCGGTCGAGTTGACCCGTCACCGACATCAGGTCCAACGCGATCTGCCCCTCGGGCTTGGCGAACTCGATCGCCGGGATCGCCGGCTCGAAGTGCTGATGCCGGCCGTTGGCGTTCTCGAAGCTCCCCGCCTTCTCCGCCCACGTCGCCCCCGGAAGCAGGACGTCCGCCTGCTCGGCGAGGGCCGAAGGGAGGGTGTCGATCAGTACCGTGTACTTGCCGCCGAGCGCCCCGCGGAACTCGGGGGTAGCCCACTCGCTGGGGTAGTTGCCCGTCAGGATCGCGGCGTGAACCCCCGGAAGCTTGTCGCTGAATTCTTGGAATTCCAGGACCTCATCGGTGACGGCCTCGAGCGCCCGCCGGACGCCGCGGGCGTTCGGGGCCTTCTCGGCGTAGACCGTGTAGCCCCCCGGAAAAGTTTTGTCCTCGCCGTCGAACGGCACGGGGCCGACGGCCAGCACCGCTTCGTCGTCGATCGCGGTGACCAGTCGGCCCAGCAGGTACGCCTCCTCGCTGGCCAGCATCGGGCTGACCATCAACGCCACCGAGCCGGGGCCCTTTTTCAGCCGGGTGAGTTCCAGCTGCTCGGCGACGTCGGCGTAGGCCGCGTTCCAGTCGCACTCGTCGTGCGTCCCCTGCGCCTTCCGGGACGGGCTGCGAAGCCTTCCGGGGTCGTGGACGAACTTCCAGCCGTAGCGGATCTCGTCGGAGGTCCACCACTGGTTGACGTCCATGTTGGTGCGGGGCTTGATGCGGTAGAGCTTGCCTTCGTTGGACTCAAGTGAAATGTTGTCGCCGCTGGCGGTGATGCCGTCGATCCCGGGAACTTTTTTCAGGTTCCAGACGCGCATCGACATGAGAAAGTCCTTGTCGAGGAACGCGCCGACGGGGCAGATGTCGATGACGTTGCCCGAGAGTTCGTTGTCGAGGGGCTTGCCGGGGAAGACGTCGATCTGTTCGGACGAGCCGCGGCCGAAGATCCCGATCTCGCTGGTGCCCGAGACTTCGCGGGTGAAGCGGACGCATCGGCTGCACATGATGCAGCGGTCGGAGTAGAGCAGGACGTGCGGGCCCAGGTCCTTCTTAGGCTGCTTGATCTTGTTTTCTTCGAAGCGGGACTGCGATCGGCCGTACTGGTACGAGTAGTCCTGCAGCGAGCATTCGCCGGCCTGGTCGCAGACCGGGCAGTCCAGCGGGTGGTTGATCAGCAGCAGTTCCATGACCGCCTTCTGGTTGCCGATCGCCTTGGGCGACTGCGTGAAGACCTCGCTGCCCTCGACGGCCGGGGTCTGGCATGTCGGCAGCAGCTTAGGGATTAGCTCAAGCTTGTTGTCGTCGCGTCCTGTCGGATCTGCCTGGCCGAAGTCGCTCAGCCCAACCCCCGAAACGACAACAAGCTTGAG
>JBCBSA010000275.1:0-4271 GCA_039819425.1 Planctomycetota bacterium | reverse complement strand
CGTCGACGAGGATGCGCTGCCGAAGCTCCTCGAACATGATGCGTTCGTGCAGGGCGTGCTGGTCGACGATGAGCAGGCCCGGCTCGCGGCCGGGCGTCGGGTCGGCGGTGACGACGTAGCTGTCGTGGAACTGGAGGATGGGTTTGACTTCGGACGTCGGCCGTGGCGTGGCGTTTTCACTTCCGGGGGCGGGGGCGTCGGCGAAGACGGTGTCGCCGCCCATCTCGCGGCGGACCTCGTCGTAGACGAACCCCTTCTGAGTGGGGTCCATCTGCTTGAAGTAGTTCACGAAGGCGTCGGCCGAGGGCTTGCCGTTCGTGTCGCCGTGGGCGGCGGGGGCCGCGGTGGGGGTGAAGCTTGACGGTTGGCTGAGCCCGGCGTCGGGGACGAGGTCGGTGGCGAGCAGGCGCTGGCGGAGCTGCGACAACACGAGGCCGTGTACGGCCGAGGGGTGGCGGAAGCGGACCTCGGCCTTGGTGGGATGGACGTTGACGTCGACCAGCGTCGGGTCCAGCTCGACGAACACCACGGCCACGGGTTGGCGGTCGGGGGCGAGCAGGCCGCGGTAGGCCTCCTTCACGGCGTGGGCTAGGTTGCGGTCTTTGACCGGTCGGCCGTTGACGCAGAGGTACTGGAACTTGGTCGAGCTGCGGGCGATCGACGGCTCGCCGGCCAACCCCCACACCGAGGCTCGGGAGATATCAGCTTCGGAGGATTTCGGCTCGACGTAGTCGAACTCCAGCAGCGCCGGTTCGAGCTCAGGCCCCAGCACGCCGACGCAGCGGTCGCGGGCCGTCTGCTGCGGGGGCAGGTCGAGGGAGCGTCGGCCGTTGTGGGACAGCGTGAAGCCGACCGCGGGGTGGACCATGGCGACGCGGGCGACGGTGTCGGCGACGTGGCCGAACTCGGTCGCCGCGGTGCGCATGAACCGGCGGCGGGCGGGGGTGTTGAAGAACAGGTCGCGGACCTCGACGGCCGTGCCGGGCGACATCGCCACGGGTCGGGGGGCTTGCCGTTCGTCGCCGGCCTGCTCGAGCGCGACGCCCGCTTCTCGGTCACGAGGCCGAGACGACAGACGCAGCCGGCTGACCGACGCGACGGAGGCGAGGGCTTCGCCGCGGAAGCCGAGCGTATGGATCGCGGCGAGCTGCTCGGCGGTCTCGAGCTTGGAGGTCGCGTGGGCCGTCAGGGCAAGGGGCAATTCTTCCGGGGGGACCCCGTGGCCGTTGTCGGCGACGCGGATCAGGCGCATGCCGCCTTCCTCAACGGCCACGTCGATCCGCGTCGACCCGGCGTCGAGGGCGTTTTCGATCAGTTCCTTGACCACCGACGCGGGCCGCTCGATCACCTCGCCGGCGGCGATCTGGTTCACGAGCAGCGGCGGGAGCTGGCGGATCGGCATCGCGTTATCTTACCGCCACGAATCTCAAACTTTCATGGAGCCGAAGATGCCGTGGACTTCCGATGACGTGGTGCTTTTTCAGGGCGATTCGATCACCGACGCCGGCCGCCGCAAGGACGACCCGCAGCCCAACGACGCCGAGTCGCTGGGCATCGGCTACGCCCGCCTCGCCGCCGCCCGCCTGCTGGCCGACACGCCCGGGCTCACCGTCCACAACCGCGGCATCTCGGGCAACCGCGTCTGGCACCTGCGGGACCGCTGGGCCGAAGACTGTTTGGCCCTCAAGCCGAAGGTGCTGTCGGTCCTCATCGGTGTCAACGACACCTGGCACGGCGTGGCCAAGGGCCAGCCGGTCGACGTGCCCGAGGGCGGCACGAGCCTGGGCGAATACGACCGGATCTACCGCGAGCTGCTGGACCGCACCAAGGCCGAGCTGCCGGGGACGACGCTGGTGATCGGCGAGCCGTTTGTGTTGGAATGCGGCGTGGTGCTGGAGATGAACTTCCACCCGGACCTCGACGAGCGGGTCGAGCTGGTCCGCGCGATCGCCGCGGACTACGCCGACGTCTTCGTGCCGTTCCAGTCGGTCTTCGACGAAGCGGTCGGGCGGGCCGAGCCGGCGTACTGGGCACCCGACGGCGTCCACCCGAGTTTGGCGGGGCACCAATTGATGGCCGACGCGTGGCTGAAGGCGGTGACGGCATAAAGCCGCGCCCGTCGGTCGCGGCTTTATGGTGCGAGTTTGCGTTATGGCCCAAACGCTTACCGAGATCAAGCAACTCTTGGCCGCGCACGGCCTGCGCCCCAAGCACAAGTTCGGGCAGAACTTCCTGCACGACGGCAACCACATGCGCCGCATCCTGGACGCGGCGGACCTGTCGGCGGGCGACGTGGTGTTGGAGGTGGGGCCCGGGACCGGGGCGTTGACCGAGCGGCTGCTCGACGCCGGGGCGCGGGTGGTCGCGGTGGAGGTCGACGGTGACCTGGAGCCCGTGCTGCGTCAGCGGCTGGGGAAGGAAGCCGAGGCGGGCCGGTTCACGCTGATCGTGGACGACGTGCTGGCGGGCAAGCACGAGGTCAACCCGGCGGTGCTCGCGGCGGTCGCCGAGCAGGCAGCGGGCCGGGGTTTCAAGCTGATCGCGAACCTCCCGTACAACGTCGCGTCGCCGCTGCTGGCGAACCTGGTGGTCGATCAAATGTCGATGTCGGACGCGGTGGTGATGATCCAGAAGGAGGTGGCCGATCGGTTGTCGGCGGCCCCCGGGAGCAAGGCGTATGGGCCGTTGGGCGTGCTGATCGAGGCGTTGTGCGAGGTGCGGCCCGTGGGCGTGCTGCCGCCGAGCTGCTTCTGGCCGGCGCCGAAGGTGGCCTCGGCGGTGGTGCACCTGCGGCGGCGAACGCGGCCGATGACCGACGACCCCGCGGCGTTGTCGGCGGTGCTGCACGAGCTCTTCACCAAGCGTCGCAAACAGCTGGGCGCGATCCTGGGGCGGGACGCCGAGCTGCCGCCGGGCGTGTCGCCGACGGCGAGGCCCGAGACGCTGACGGTCGAGCAGCTGGTGGCGCTGGCGGAGCTTCGGCGAGGTTAGAGGCGGCCCCGCGTCATTGACCCGGGCCTCAATGAACCGGCACCGCGGCGCTTCGGCGTTGATCGCCGCTGCGCCCCGGTCTATCGTGAAGTCATGCCTGATCCTGTCGAGCCGTCCGGCCGGCCGCGTGTCCTCGTGGCGGTGCCGGTCTACAACGAGCAGCAGTACATCGCCAACGTGGTGGCCAAGATCGCCGAGTACGCCTCGGACGACGTGCTGGTGATCGACGACGGGTCCACGGACTACTCGCCGATCCTTCTGGCGATGCAGCCGGTGGACGTGATCCGCCACAAGACCAACCTCGGCTACGGCCGGGCGATTCGAGACGCGTTCCGCTGGGCGCAGACCTACGGCTACGACTGGCTGATCACCATGGACTGCGACGAGCAGCACGAGCCCGAGTCGCTGCCCGCCTTCGACTACGCCATCCTCGAAGACGACGCCGACGTGATCTCGGGCAGCCGATACCTCGTCGACTGCCCGGAGTGTCAGAAGCCGCCCGCCGATCGCCGACGTATCAACGAGACGGTCAGCGGCTGGGTCAACGACCGGCTGGGCCTGGGCATCACCGACGCCTTCTGCGGGTACAAGGCGTATCGGGTGAGTGCACTGGAAGACCTGGACCTGACGGTCGACGGCTACGCGATCCCCCTGCAGTTCTGGGTGCAGCACGCCGCGGCGGGCCACCGCGTCAAGGAGCTGCCGATCAAGCTGATCTACAACGACCCGAACCGCACGTTCGGCGGCCCGCTCGACGACGCCGACCGCCGGCTGGCCCACTACCGCGAGGTGTTCGAGCACGAGCTGAGCCAATACGGCAAGCGGTTCGCCCCTCACGACGGCACGGCGGTGGCCTCGGCCGCAGGTGTTTGAGGCCGGAGGGCCGCGTCCCATGCGAGTCCGCCTCGACCCGCCGATCGACGGATGGCCCGTGCCCACGGCGCAGCGGCCGATCTGGACCGGGCACCAGGTGTTTCTGTGGCACCCCGGCATCCTGACCAAGTACCTCGCCGCGGACGCGGTCTCACGCCGGGCGGGGGTGGCGTTCGGCAACGTCGTCGTGGACCAGGACGTCTACGACCCGTTGTCGGTGACGCTGCCGCGGCGTGACCCGGCGCAGCCGGATCGGCTGACGGCGCAGCGGTTTTCGCTGGGGCCGGTCGTACAGGACGTGCCGCCCCGCATGCAGCCGGCGGTAAAGGTGAAGGTGATCGTCGAGCGGATCGCGTGTCTCCCCGCCGACGTGGAGATCGACCGGGAACGCCCCGATCAGCCGTTCC
>JBCBSA010000274.1:0-4311 GCA_039819425.1 Planctomycetota bacterium | reverse complement strand
ATCGGGCTGTACGTCGAGCGGGCCATCGACCTCGACGACCACGAGACCGCCGACCGCGCCCGCTGCCTCAACGTCATCAACCAAGAGGTGGTCCGCCTCGGCCGCGTCGTCGAGGAGGTCTTGTCGGTCTCCGAGATCGAGGCCGGCTCGTTCAGCGTCCGCCGCGACGACGTGAAGCTCGACGAGCTCGTCCGCCGCATCGAAGGCGAGTACCGCGAGCAGGCTCAGGAAAAACAGCTGCGGATCGCCTTCGACCTGCCGCCCAAGCTGCCGACGATCCAGGGCGACCGCGAGAAGATCGCCGTGGCCCTGCACAACCTCGTGGGCAACGCGATCAAGTACACGCCCGCCGGCGGCGAGGTCCGCGTCGAGCTGACCGAAACCCTCACCGACCTCGAGTTCCGCGTGACCGACACCGGCATCGGCATCGACGAGTCCGAGTTGTCCAAGGTCTTCGAGAAGTTCTACCGGGCCGACGACCAACGCCTCCGCGACATCGGCGGCAGCGGGCTGGGCTTGGCGTTGGCCCGCGAAGTCATCCGGCTGCACGGCGGCGACATCACCGCCGAGTCCGTCCTCAACCAGGGCAGCACCTTCACGCTCCGCCTACCGCTCGCGGGTGTTCCCGCTCAAGGAAGTTGAGGCAAGCCAGAACCCGTTGAGCCGCGCCCATGCGAATCGATACCCACCAAGTCGGAGCCGTGTCCGTCGTCGAACCGCACGGCCCGATCCTCGCCGACGACGCCGAGGGCCTGGCCCAGCGGTTGGCCGACACGGTGCGCACCAGCCTGGGCCGGCTGGTCGTCGATGTCGCCGCGGTGCCCTACCTCGACAGCCGCGGCCTGGAAGTACTCAACGACGCCGCGGTCGAGCTCCAGGAGACCGGCCAGACGCTGCGGCTCTCGGGGGCGAACGAGACCCTGCGCACCGTCTTCGCTCTGACCGAGCTCGAGCCGATGTTCGACCACTACCAGGACGTGAACACCGCCGTCCGCAGCTTCCTTTGATGCCCCGTGACCGCTCAGAGCCCGTCTAGCCTGGACCCCGCCTCGCCGTCGCCGGCGAGCCGTGCGCGGATCGGGGACCTGCTGCTGCGCGACGGGGCGGTGACCCAGGAACAACTCGAGCAGGCGCTGAGCCAACAGAAGTCCAGCGGCAAGCTGCTGGGCGAGATCATGGTCGAGGCCGGGCTGATCAGCTCCGGCCAGCTCGTCTATACCTTGGCCGAGACGCTGGGGGTGCGTGGGGTACAACTCCGGCACGGGCTGATCGACCCGTCGTTGTTGAAGCTCATCGGGCCGGACGAGGCCGAGCGCCTGCGGGCGTTGCCGCTGTTCCGGGTACACGACACGCTGACGGTGGCGATGGCCGAGCCGCAGTCGCTGCCGACGATCGATCGGCTGCGTCAGCTGACGCGGCTGCGCATCCGCCCGGTGCTGGCGCTCGAAGCCGAGATCCGCGATTTCACCCAGCGTTACGCCGGGGACGACGTGGACGTCGACGCGTTCCTCACCTCGTTGGCCGAGACCGACGTCGAGGTCGTCGACCGCGAACAGATCGACGAGACGCCCGACTCCAGCCTCGACCAGATGGTCGAGGGCAGCCCGATCGTGAACCTGGTCAACGTCGCCCTGCTCACCGCGATCAAGGACGGCGCCAGCGACCTGCACATCGAGCCCGACCGCAAGTCCACCCGCATCCGCTACCGCATCGACGGTGTGCTGCGTGACCTCATGCAGCCGCCGCCGGGCATGCACAGCGCGATCGTCTCGCGGGTCAAGGTCATCGGCAAGATGGACATCGCCGAGAAACGCTTGCCCCAGGAGGGCCGGGTCCGCCTCGTCGCCGACGGCCGGGACATCGACCTGCGCGTCTCGTCGATGCCGACGCTGCTGGGCGAGAAGCTGGTGGTCCGCGTGCTGGACAAACGCAACCTCCGGGTGCGTCTCGAGGACCTGGGCTTCCGCGACCAGGCGATGCACGAGTTCAAGGCCATGCTCAACGAGCCGCACGGCCTGGTGCTCGTCACCGGCCCCACCGGCAGCGGCAAGACCACCACGCTCTACTCCGGCATGGACCTGCTGCGCAGCCCCGAACGCAACATGGTCACCGTCGAAGACCCGGTCGAGTATCAACTCGACCTCATCAACCAGATCCAGGTCAACGACGCGGTGGGCATGGGGTTCGCCAAGGCGCTGCGGTCGATCCTGCGGCAGGACCCCGACGTCATCATGATCGGCGAGATCCGCGACACCGAGACCGCCCGCGTCGCGGTGCAGGCCGCGCTGACCGGCCACCTCGTGCTCGCCACGCTGCACACCAACGACGCTCCCGGGGCGGTCGCCCGGCTGCTGGACATGGGCATCGAGCCTTACCTGCTCAGCTCGGCGCTCAACGGCGTGGTCGCCCAGCGGTTGGCCCGCACCGTCTGCCCGCACTGCAAGACCAAGTACTACCCCAGCGAGGAGGCGTTGCGCGACGCGGAGGTCCCCGAGATGACGGGCCGGCCGTTCGTGCGCGGGACCGGCTGCGCCAAGTGTCACAACTCGGGGATGCTCGGCCGGTTGGGGCTTTACGAAGTGATGACGGTGAGCGGGGCGCTGCGTCGCCACGTCCACCGCGGCGCGGCGTCGCACGAGATCCGCGAAGCGTGGCAGAGCGAAGGCGGCCGGACGCTGCGGCGTGAGGGTGTCGAGACCGCCGTGGCGGGGCGGTGCAGCCTGGAAGAGGTCCTGCGGGTTACGCACCACGACGACCTGTCGGCCCCGGAGCCCCCGGATAGGGCGTCGAAGATGGGGGCTGATCCGGCGGCCGGTGCCGAGTTAGGGAGGGCCGCCGGATGACGTCCGCCCCGACCCGTATCAACACCGCCGCCCCCGCGCAGACGCCCCGCCCGGCCCCGAAGCCGTCCGCGCCGCGGTCGCTCCCCGGGAAACTTCCGGGGGATAAGCCGTTGCCGTTGCGGGTGCGCTGGAACCGCCAGCGCAACCTGCTGTTTGTCACCCGTCAGCTCCACGTCCTGCTCGCGTCGGCGACGCCGGTCGTCGGCGCGCTCGAGGGTATCGAGCGGCAGACGGCCGACCCGGTCTGGCACGACGCGGTCACCGGCGTGCGTCGGCAGATCGAAGAGGGCGCGAACCTGTCCCAGGCGATGGCCAAGTACCCCCGGCTGTTCGACCGGGTGTACCGCAGCCTGATCGAGGCCGGCGAGACCGCGGGCAAGCTGCCGGAGATGCTCGAGCGCCTGGTCCGGCTGACCCAGAAAGACCTGCAGATGCGCAGCGGCGTGGTCGGTGCGCTGCTCTACCCGGCGATCTTGCTGACGGTCGTCGTCGTGGTGTTGTGCGTGACGCTGATCCTGGTGGTCCCGCGGTTCACGCTGCTGTTCGAGTCGCTGAACGTGCCGATCCCGCCGACGACGCAGGCGACGCTGTTCGCCAGCGAGGTGCTCCGGTCGTACTGGTGGGCGCTGCTGCTGGGTCTGGGGGGAGTGGCGGCGGGTCTGCACTTCTGGGTGCGCACCGACGCCGGCGAGCGGGCGCTGCACACCGCGGCGATCCGCGCGCCCGTCGTCGGCAAGCTGACCCGCAGCTTCGTCACGGCCCGGATGGTTCGGCTGCTGGGCACGCTGATGAACAGCCACCTGCCGCTGATGCAGGTGTTGGAATTGGTGCGCGGCTCGTGCGGCAACCGGCACTACGCCGAGCTGGTCCGCCGGGCCGAGCGCAACGTCGGCGAGGGCGAGCCGGTGAGCGCGGCGTTCGACGACGCGTCGCTGATCAACCCGTCGGTGTACGAGGCGTTCCGGTCGGGCGAGGCGAGCGGCCGGATCGCGCCGTCGCTGATCACGGTGGCGGACTTTTTGGAAGAAGAGAACGACGTGATCGTGCGTTCGCTGACGAAGGTGCTCGAGCCGTTGATCCTGATCGTGCTCGGCGGGATGGTGGGGCTGCTGGCGGTGAGCATGTTCCTGCCGCTGTTCGACCTGACCGCGTCGGCGGGGGGGCAGCCGTGATGATGCTGTTTCCCCGCAAGCCCGCCTTGAGCCCGATCGGCGTGGAGCTGTCGGCGCGGTCACTGCGTGCGGTTCAGCTCGAAAGCCGCGTCGGCGGGTGGCGGGTGCGGGACGCGGTGTCGCTGAACCGGCCGGTCGGCGACGCGGCCCTTGGAATCGAAGAGGCGAGCCGGCTGGCGGGCGTGCTGCGTCGGCGGGCGTTTGTCGGGGATCGGCTGGTGGTGTCGCTGCCCAACCGAGACGTGGTGCGCGGGCTGATCGAGGTGGCGGCGAGCGCGGCGGACCCGATCCTGGCG
>JBCBSA010000273.1:0-4320 GCA_039819425.1 Planctomycetota bacterium | reverse complement strand
CTCGAGCGCATGACGTCGAGCGGTGCGGATGAATCGGTCACGATGCAGCTACTACGAGACGCAGGTTTCGCGGCGGCAACGGGGGACTGATTTTTGCCGGGACGGTTTGGCTCAGGCGACAGCTCGCGTGTCGACGCGGTCGGCTTGGGCACGGTTGGCGGCGACGTCGGCGAGAGCGGCGACGCTGGTCACCAGGACGGTGAGATCGTCGCGCTGGTTCAGCGAGCCGGCCTGGAGGTCGAGGCGGCCCTGGAGGAACTCGAGGGCTTCCTCGCCGCTGCCGGTGCGTAGGCCCTCGAACTCCTGGCAGAAGTGTTCGTTGGCGAGTCGGCCCTTGTCGCCGCAGCCGGGGAAGGCGACCTCGAAGCCGTCGGAGTAGACGAGCAGGCGGTCGCGGTCGGCGAGGTCGATGGTGATCTCTTCGAAGACCTCTTCGGGGAAGATGCCGAGCATGGCGCCGTCGGGTTCGAGGAACTCGGTGTCGCCGTTGCCGCGGAGCAGCAGGGGGGCGGGGTGGCCGGCGCGGGCGAGGGTGAGTCGTTGGGTCCGGGTGTCGAGGACGCCGTAGGCGGCGGTGCCGAGGCTGGCGCTGCCGGCGTCGAGCTCGATCATGGCGCGGTTGAGCGTGGAAAGGGCTTCGCCGGGCGGGAGCACGCGGTAGCCCGGGCCGAGGCCGGGGGTGATCTGGCGGGTCTGGAGGGATTGCTTGATGAAGATGGAGACGAGCGCGGCGGGCACGCCGTGGCCCACGGCGTCGGCGATGAACAGGCCCACGCGGTGCTCGTCGAGGCGGCTGATGTCGTAGATGTCGCCGCTGACGTAGGAGGCGGGCCGCCACATGACGTCGAAGCCCGTGCCCTCGACGTCGGGCAACTGCTTGGGCAAAAACTCGCGCTGGATCTTGCAGGCCATACGCAGCTCTTCGTCGATCTTGTCGAACTGCCCGGCCATGCCGGTGGACTGGGCCCGCAGCATCCGCGCTTCGCTGGACAGCCCCAGCAGCACGCCGGCCGTCGCCAGCAGGGTCGAGAGCACGCCCCACGCGGTCGCCGGCTCGGCATCAACCGGGCAGGCGACTTGCCCGGCGTCGAGCATCACGCCCGCCGCCTCGGGCATGCCCGCCCGGCCCACGGCCGTCGGCACGCCGCGGTCCGAGCAGACCTGGCAGAGCTTGTACTCCCACTCGTCGGCGTCGTGGCCCGTCAGGATCAGCCACACCGCGGTCGGGGTCTGGACGTCGGCGAGCCGTTCGGGCAGGTCTTCGACCGACACGGTTTCCAGTTGAGGCAGAACCTGCCCGGCCGCGGCTTCGCGGATCGCTGCGGACAATAATTCCGGGGGTTCCGGGGTGTCGAAGGCCAGGAGCAGCGTCGATCCGTGCATGCCGAGAGAGTCCGTTGACGGGTTATCGGAGAAGCGAAAGGCCCTGGGAATCATCGACTCACCGGGCGTTGCGCTTAAGCTCGCGGATGGGCAGCTCGACCCGGTCGCCGGGCCCGACGCCGAGGCGTTCGATCGTGCCGCCGGCCAGTTCGATGGCGATCGCGGTGCGGCCGTCGCTGGCGTAGCGTTCGAGGTCTTCCTCCGGGGTGCCGGGGGGCTCGAGCCGCATGGCGTGGGTGTTGAGGACCGTGCCGTCCGGGGCGAGGAAGAGGATATCGATGGGCACGAGGCAGCGGCGCATCACGAAATACCGCTCCCGTTCGTCGGGGAAGACGAAGAGCATCCCGCCGTTTTCGGCGATCTCGGGCCGGTCTGATAACCCCTGGAATCGGGCCTCGGGGGTGTCGGCGACCTCCAGGCGGAACGTCTCGCCGCCGATCCCGACGCGGCGGATATCGAGTCCGTCGGCCGTGGTGTCGCTCGAACACGCGGCGAGCGCTGCGGTCCAACCGGCGAGCAGGATCAGGCCGAGTGTGCGGCGGGTTGCGTGAGCCATGCGTCGTCCTCCGGGGTGAACGTGACGGGGTCGGGCGGCAGCTTAGCCCAATCGAAAAGGCCGGCGAATGCGGCGGCGTCCATCGGCTTTCGCTCATCTGTCACCCCGCACCACCACGCCATCAACCCGATCAACCGTTCGGCGGGGACGCCCTGTTCGCGGTAGGCGGCGGCGCGGGTGTCGCCGTGGCGTTTGGCGAGGCGTCGGCCGTCGGGGCCGAGGACGAGGGGGACGTGCCAGTAGCGCGGCCGGGGCTGGAGTTGTAGGGCGTCGTAGAGCAGTTGCTGCCGGGCGGTGGACCGCAGCAGGTCGTCGCCGCGGACGACGTCGGTGACGGCTTGCCGCGCGTCGTCGACGACGACGGCGAGTTGGTAGGCGGGCAGGCCGGCTTTGGTCTGGACGACGAAATCGCCGACCTGCTGTTGGACGTCGACGGACTGGGGGCCGAGGCGTTCGTCGGTGAAGGAGACGGGGCCGTCGGGGACAACGAAACGCAGGGCGGTGGGCGTGTCGGGCGGAATTTTGGGCCCCGCGGTGAAATCTTCCGGGGGGGGGCGGTAGAGGTTGGGGTAGCGGAGTTCGTGGTCGTCGGCGTGGGGGGCGGAGAGGGCCGCGGCTTCGATCTCGCTGCGCGTGGCGGGGCAGGGGTAGACGAGGTCGCGGTCACGCAGGGCGGCGACGGCGTCGGCGTAGGGGGACAGGTCGTCGGACTGGGTGAGGGGGTCGCCGTCCCAGTCCATGCCGAGCCATTGGAGGAGGTCGATGGCCTGGGCGGAGGCTTCGGGTTTGACGCGAGGGCCGTCGAGGTCTTCGAGGCGCAGGACGACGCGCCAGCCGGCCTGTCGGGCGGCGGCCCAGTTGATGAGGAAGGTGCGGACGTTACCCAGGTGCAGCGCGCCGGTGGGCGAAGGGGCGAGGCGGGTGACGCGGTCGGTCATCGGAGCGTTATCGTAGTGCGATGCCCCCGGAAGACGATCCAAAACCCGTGCCCCTGAAACTCGCGGTGTTGCTGAGCGGTGGTGGGACGACGATGCAGAACCTGGCCGAGCGCATCGCGGCGGGGACGCTCGACGCGTCGATCGGGTTGGTGATCACGTCGAACGACGGGCCGGCGGCGAAAGGCCTAGCCCGGGCCGAGGCGTTGCAACTTCCGGGGGCGACGGTGCGACGCAAGGACCACGCGGACACCGAGTCGTTTTCCGCGGCGGTGTTCGATCGGGTGCGGGAGGCGGAGTGCGGGCTGGTGTGTATGGCGGGGTTTTTGAGCCTGCTCGTGATCCCGGACGATTTCGCGGGGCGGGTGATGAACATCCACCCGTCGCTGCTGCCGGCGTTCGGCGGCAAGGGGATGCATGGCCGGCACGTGCACGAGGCGGTGCTCGCGGCGGGGTGCAAGGTGTCGGGGTGCACGGTGCACCTGGCGGACAACACCTACGACACGGGGCCGATCGTGTTGCAGCGGGCGTGTGCGGTGTTGCCGGGGGACACGGCCGAGTCGTTGGCGGCGCGGGTGTTCGCCGAGGAGTGCGAGGCGTATCCGGCCGCGGTGGCGGCGTTCGCGGCGGGGCGGGTACGGACGGAAGGGGGGTTGGCGTGGGTGGAGGGCGAAGGGGACGCGGCCCCGGGTCATTGACCCGGGGCTAAATTTCAGGGCTCGAGCAGGACCTTGATCTGGTCGGACCGGCCGGCGGCCTGCAGCGCGGCGACGCCGTCGGCGAGTTTTAGGCGTCTGGTGATGAGGCTGACCACGTCGACGGCCTGGGACGACAGGGCTTCGAGCGCATCGGGGAACGGGCCGCAGCGGGAGCCGATCAGGTTGATCTCGTGGACGACCAGGGGGCTGAGGTCCAGATGCGGTTCGCCCTCTGCAGGAGGGGCGGTAGTGGTTTTGAGGACGATCGTGCCTCGGGGCCGGACCATCCGCATCGCGGTCTCGAGGCCGCGGGGTGAGCCGGTGCAGTCGATGACGATGTCCTGATCCTGGCGGAGGCCGACGTCGGGGAGCAGGCGGTGCTTGATGCCCCATTTCTCGCAGAGCCTGAGTTTTTCTTCGTGTTTGCCCACCACCCGAACCGTGGCGTTGAGGGTGTTGACGACCTGGGCGACGAGCAGCCCCAGCCGGCCGTCGCCGAGCACCGTGATGTACGGCCGGCCCTCGACCGTCAGCTGCCGCAGCACCTGGAACGCCGCCGCCAAGGGTTCGGCGAAGACGGCGTGGTCGTCGTCGACGTGGTCGGCGCCATCGTCGTGCTGCTGGTGCTGGTCGACGACTCGCCATCGGTATCTTCGTCGGCGTCGTCGTCCGAGGGGCATCCGGCGAGCACGAGGGCCGCGGGGAGGAGAAGCTTCAAGCTGTGGGGTCCAAAGTCGTGTTTCATGGG
>JBCBSA010000272.1:0-4323 GCA_039819425.1 Planctomycetota bacterium | reverse complement strand
GGCGCCAAAGACATCGTCGTCGCCGCCACCCACGCCGTCCTCGTCGGCCTCGCCATGGAACGCATCGCCGACTCCCCGATCAACCGCGTCGTCGTCACCGACACCATCCCCTGCACCAACCGCTGCGACGCCATCGCCGACAAGCTCACCGAGCTCACCGTCGCCGAGCTCCTCGGCCAGGCCGTCCACAACATCCACCACAACCTCTCCGTCTCCAACCTCTTCCGCAAAGGCATCGACGCCGCGAAACGCTAGCGAAAAGGCGTTAGGAATTCGGCGATAGGCGCTAGGAAGTGCTTCCGAACCTTCGCAACCTCCCAACCCCTCTCCTAGCGCCTACCGCCCCAACTTCTCCCCAAAACCACAAACCAAGGAAACCCCATGTCCCACGAAACCCCCACCCTCACCGCCCAGACCCGCACCAAGCTCGGCTCCCGCTACGCCATCCGCCTCCGCGAAGCCGGACAGCTCCCCGCCGTGATCTACGGCCACGGCCAGGACCCCGTCCACGTCGCCGTCGACGCCCGCGACTTCGGCCACGTCCTCGTCGAGGGCGCCCACCTCATCGAGGTCAACGTCGACGGCAAGGCCGAGCCCTGCCTGATCAAGGACGTGCAGTACGACTACCTCGACACCACGCCCGTCCACGCCGACCTGGCCCGCGTCGACCTCAACGAAGAAGTCGAGCTCGAGCTCGAGATCGAGTTCAAGGGCGAGCCCGCCGCGCTCAACGAGGCCGGCGCGATGCTCAGCACCCCGCACACCACCGCCGTGGTCAAGTGCCGCGCCAACGCCATCCCCGACAACCTCGTCTGCGACGTCAGCGGGTTGGGCCTCGACGACTCGATCTACGTCGAAGACCTCAAGCTGCCCGATGGCGTCACCCTCGCCGTGGACGCCAACTACCTGTTGGCCCAGATCGTGATCCAGCAGGCCGTCGCCGACACCCCCGCCGAGGACGCCGGCGACGCCGAGCCCGAAGTCATCGGCAAGGACGCCGACGACGCCGACGACGAGTAACCCCTGCGCCCACCCATGAAGCTCATCGTCGGCCTCGGCAACCCCGGCCCCGAGTACGCCAAGACCCGCCACAACGCCGGGTTCATGGCCGTCGATCGCCTCGCCCGGCGACACGGACTTGATGGCGAAAAGCACAAGTTCCACGCCGGCGTCCTCGAAGGCCGCATCCACCTGCACAAGGTCATGCTGATGCAGCCGACGACCTACATGAACCGCTCGGGCCTCGCCGTCGGCGAAGCCCGGGCGTTCTACAAGCTGACCCCGGACGACGTGCTGGTCGTCGTCGACGACCTCGCGCTGGACGTCGGCCAACTGCGCCTCCGCGCTTCCGGGGGCCCCGGCGGCCACAACGGCCTCAAAGACCTCGAACGCGCCCTGGGCACCCGCGACTACCCCCGCCTCCGCCTCGGCATCGGGCCACGAGGGCGTGCCCCCCAAGTCGATTTTGTCCTGGGCCGATTCACCGACACCCAACTCGACGAACTCGACCCCGTGCTCACCCGGACCTGCGACTGTATCGAGTCCTGGCTCGACGAAGGTGTCGAGAAGGCGATGACAAAGTTCAATTAAGTCGACGGGGTTAAGCCACCGCGGCTTCGAGTTCCTTCACCGCGGCGTAGAGCGCTTCGGGCGAGTCCTGGGCGCGGAGGGTGTCGCGGACGCGCTCCTCGACGAACATCCGGCTGATACGGGACAACGCATCGATGTGGGCCTTGGGCTCCCCGGTCGGCGAGGCGATCACGGCGATCAGATCGACGGGCATCTTGTCCACGGCGTCGAAGTCGATCGGCGTGGCGGCCACGCCCAGGGCCATGTGCACCCGCGAGATCACGTCGACGCGGTGGTGCGGTGCCGCCACTCCGTAGCCGAAACCCGTCGAGCGGGTCGTCTCACGCTGCCAGATCGCGGCTTTGAACGCCTCGACGTCGTCGATGCCGGCAGAGTCGCAGACCCGCTCGGCGAGCTGAAAGATGGCGGACTGCTTGTCGTCGGCGACCAGCGGCACGACGACACAGTCGGGCGAAAGGATGTCGGTCAACTGCATGGGGTCTCGCCGCCGAGGTGGGAGCGGGCAGGCCGGCGACGCGACACGGATGCGAGGCCGAAGAAATACCGTATCGAAAGATGAGAGAGGCATCAAACAGATCGGTGTAAGCGGGGATTTTTCTGTTGCGGTCGCCTGCGCGGCGGGCGGCAGGGGCAGAGCTCCTGCCGCCCGCCGCGCAAGCGACCGTAAACTACGTTCTCTCAATAAGTCCGAAACGTCTACCCGCTCTTCCGTATGTCTGATTTTCGCGCGTTACTCAAGCAGCACTTCGGGCACGACGCGTTCCGGCCCCGACAACAGGCGATCGTCGACGACGCGGCGGCGGGGCGTGACGTGTTCGTCATCCTGCCCACCGGCGGCGGCAAGAGCCTGTGCTATCAGCTGCCCGCGCTCGCGGACGATTCGGGGACGACGGTGGTGGTGTCGCCGTTGATCGCGCTCATGCAGAACCAGGTCGACCTGCTGACGGCCAACGGCGTACCGGCGACGTACCTGAACTCGACGCTCGACCTCGACGAACAATGGTCACGGGAACAGGACGCGGTGGCGGGGAAGTTCCGGCTGGTGTATCTCGCGCCCGAGCGGCTGATGTCGGCCCCCGGGAGGGCGTTGCTGCAGAAGCTGGATGTTGCACGCTTCGCGATCGACGAAGCGCACTGCATCAGCGAGTGGGGCCACGACTTCCGGCCCGAGTACCGGATGCTGGGGCAGCTGCGCACGGGCTTCGACGGACGCTTCCGGGAGACGCCCGTCATGGCGCTGACGGCGACGGCGACACCACGGGTCGCCGACGACATCGTGCGGGAGTTGGCACTGCGCGACCCGGCGGTGCACCGCGGCGGGTTCGAGCGGACGAACCTCACCTACGAGGTCCGTCCCAAGGAAAAAGTGATTCCTCAGATCCTCGCGCAACTCGAGGCCAACCCGCTGCACGAGGGCATCATCTATTGCCTGTCGCGCAAGCGCTGCGAACAGATCGCCGAGAAGCTGCGGGCGGCCGGCGTGGCGGCGCTGCCTTACCACGCGGGTTTGGAGGCAAGAGAGCGAGAAGCGAACCAGCACGCGTTCATCTTCGGCGACGCACGCGTCGTGTGCGCCACGATCGCGTTCGGCATGGGCGTCGACAAGCCCGACGTGCGCTTCGTGTTCCATGCCGACCTGCCGCGCAACATCGAGGGCTACTACCAAGAGACCGGCCGCGCCGGACGCGACGGCCTGCCGGCCGAGTGCGTGCTGTTCTATTCCGGGGGTGACCGGGCGAAGATCGAGTTCTTCATCAACCAGAAAGAGACCGAAGCAGAACAGGAGCACGCCCGCCAACAGCTCGAACAGGTCGTGAAGTACGCCCACGACACCGGCTGCCGGACGCGGGCGCTGCTCGCTCACTTCGGCGAGGAGCACCCCGGGGCCTGCGGCCACTGCGACAACTGCCTCAAGCCGCCGCGCGTCGTCGACGCCACCGAGGACGCCCGCAAGCTGCTCTCGGCCGTGGCCCGGACCGACCAGCGCTTCGGGCTCGGCCACGTCATCAACGTCCTCCGCGGTAGCCGAGCCGAACGCGTCACCAGCCGCGGCCACGACCGCCTGTCCGTCCACGGCATCGGCAAAGATCAACCCACCGGCCACTGGCGTCAGCTCGCCGAGCGCCTCATCCGCGACGATCAGCTCGCCCTCACGCCCGACGAGTACCGCACCACGTTCCTCACCGAAGCCAGCCGGGAGGTGCTGCGCGGCGCGGTCAAGGTCGAGCTCGTCCAGAGCCGCGCCGCCAAGACCACGACCGATCGTCCGCGCCGTGAGCGCTCCGCATCGTCGTCGCCCGGCTTCGACCCCGACCTGCCCGTCGACGAACGCCTATTCACCAAGCTCCGTGAACTGCGTCGCAAGCTGTCGCAAGAACAGGGCGTGCCCCCCTACGTCGTCTTCGGCGACGCGGCGCTGCGGCAGATGGCCCAGTCGCTCCCGACCACGGACGACGCGTTCCTCGCGGTGAACGGGGTGGGTCAAACCAAGCTCGAGAAATACGGCCCGGTGTTTTTGGAAGCCATCCGCGAGTATTTGGATCAAGGGGCAAATTAGAGGCGAGATGTCTCAAGGCAAGCGTCCGCGCGGCGGGCGGCAGGGGGTGCCCCCCTGTACCCCCCGAGGCACGGCACCGATCCCCGAAAATGCAGAAAGGAAAAGCGTCGGGTAGGGAAAAAGTGTATTTAGAAAGGTATATATAGGTGGTAGCCGGATAAAAAAAAAAAAATTTT
>JBCBSA010000271.1:0-4342 GCA_039819425.1 Planctomycetota bacterium | reverse complement strand
TAATCAGCGGCGTCACCGCCTCGTCCAGCAACACCGAGTCCGCCTCATCGACCAACGCCGCCTCCAGCCCCCGCATCACCACGCCCCCGCCTCCGCCCCCGGGAAAAACCTCGCCCGCTCCCGCTGCCCCTAGCTTGCGGGGCGCCCCCACCTCCCGCGCCAGCGTCGACGCCAACCCCGCCGCCCGCCGCGACCCCGCTCGCCGCGCCAGGCCGTCCCGCAGGTAGTCCGCCGCCGCCTCCTTGTTCGTCGTGTACGTCACGTCCGCCGCGTACCCCGCCGCCCGCTCCGGCGGAGCCGTCTCCCCCGTTACCGACGCCACCCGCAGCCCGCACGCCGAGAACATCGGCCGCGCCCAGTCCGCGTCCCGCCCCGCCAGGTAGTCGTTCACCGTGATCACATGCACCCCCCTCCCCCGCCACCCGAGGAACGCCGCCGCCATCGCCGTCACCAGCGTCTTGCCCTCCCCCGTCGCCATCTCCGTCATCCGCCCGTCCAGCAGCGCCAACGCCGCCGCCGCCTGCTCCCGGTACGCGTTCATCCCCCACGCCCGCCGCCCCGACTCCCGGATCACCGCCAGCGCCCGCACCCGCTCGTCCGTTTTCCGGATCCGCCCCCGCCGCGCCCGCTCCCGCCACGCCTGCACCTCGTTCCCCAACGCCGTCGACCCCATCCCCGACAGCTCCGCCTCGTGACCCAGCACCCGCTCGGCCAGCCGCAGGTACCGCCCCCCCGTCGGCCACAATCCCACCCACCGCGACGCGAACCACTCCGCCACCGCGTCCGCGTGCCGCCTGGGCTTGGCGATCCCAAGCCCGGGGTCCCGCCCCACCGCCCGCCACGACTCACACGCCCGCCACACGTCCCCCGGAAATTGTTGCTGCTGCGCCACCGACGCCGCGGCCGCCGCCTGCGCATCGGCCCGCGTCGAATCCCAACCCGGGTTCGAAGAAATCAGACTCAAATCCCCAGCCCCCCCAACCCCGACGCCTCCGCGTCCGCCGGCACCCCGAACCGCTGCTGCAACGCCTGCCGCGCCGACCGCACCCACTGCTCCAACAACGGCCGCCTCTCCAACTCAAACCGAACAACGACACGCCCGCCAAGCCCTCTAATCTCCGGTTCACGCCCATGCCACGGCCCACTCCCGGGGGAAGGCTCGATCTCGAACGCAAAAAACGGCTCCGCCGCCGTCCGCCCCTCCGCGTCCTGCGGGTCCGTCGCGATCGGGCCCCCCGCCGCCTGCCCCAGCGCCGCCGACGGCAACCGGCGTTGCCCCGTCGGCAGCGACCGCACCACCCGCCCCCGGAACCCCGCGTCCGGCCGGCCCATCGGCCTGATCTCCACCTCACCCCTTTCACCCACCGCCTCGGCCAGCCGCGGCCCGTCGTACTGATCCGCCGCCACCTTCACCGCCCCCGGGATCCGGCCCGACCCATCGCTCACCAGAACCACCCCCAGTTCGTCCCCCCGCCGCACGTAGTGCCCCCGCGCATCGTCGTCCAGCGTGCTCGTCCACACCCCGCTCCGCGGCGCGACCACCGTCAACGCCGACAGGTCCCGCCGCGCCTTCTCCACCAGCTCGGCCGTCGCCGCCAGCTGCTCCACCAGCATCCGCCGCTCCGCCGGCTCCCCCGTCACCGACCCCTGGTACCGCACCCGAAGCGCCCGCTGCCGCGCTTCCAGTTCCATCAGCCGCGCCCGCAGCCCCGGGTGGTCCGCCCGCACCACCACGTCCCCCGCCGCCACCTCCGATCCCGTCGTGACCAACGCCTCGACAAACCCCTCCACCTCCGCGAACAGCACGTCCCGCTCCGCCGCCAGGACCACCCCCGACGCCCGCGGCCGATCCGGCGCCGGGATATACGCCAGCCCCGCCAACGGCAGCCCCGCCATCGCCACCGTCGCCAGCACCGCCCGCCCCCGCACCCGCGCCGGCTCCGCCGCCGCCAGGTAATGCACCAGCTTCACCGTCGGCACCACCAGGTACCCCACCAACGCCATGATCGCCATGATCGCCCCGACGAAAAACAGCTTGTCCGCCACGAACGTCACGATCACCACCCCCAGAAAGATCCGGTACCCGAGCGCCGCCCACCCGTACACGAAAAACCACACCCGCTCCCCCAGCGAATGCGCCGGGCTCACCAGCGGCTTCACCCCGTACACAAACCGCTTGACCAGGTGCTTGAGGTACTGCGTCGACCGCTGGTACAGGTTCGGCACCTCGATAACGTCCGACAGGATGTAGTACCCGTCGAACTTGATCAGCGGGTTGGCGTTGAACAGGATCGTCGACACCCCCGCGATGAACATCAGGTTGTACGAAAGCCCGTGCGTCAGCGTCCCCTGGGCCGTCCGCGTCCACACGATCGCCGCGACCGCCGCCACCGCCAGCTCCACGAACATCCCCGCCGCCCCCACGAACGCCCGCTGCCACTTGCTCGGCAGCGCCCACGCGCTCGTCGCGTCCACGTACGGCACCGGCGTCAGCACCATCAACATGATCCCCACCGTGTGCACCTCGCCCTGCCCGTGCCGACGCCGACCGAACCGCTTGCACGAAAACGCGTGCCCCAATTCGTGCAACGCCTTAATGCCAACAAAACACGCGTAAAGCCACGGCAAATTTCCGGGGGCCAACACGTTCGCCGACTGGTTCCACAGGTCCCCGCCCCGCCCCGCCAACGCCCACAGCGCCGCGAACATCAGCATCAGCCACAGCCCCACCCCCACCGGCCCGAACACCCAGCCCACCGCCGGCGTCCACCGGTCCAAAAACCGGTCCGGGTCCCAGATCGGCACCCGCAGAAACAGGATGTTCTTCAGGTACCCGCCCACCTCTTTGCGCACCCGCTTGCGCTGCCGCTCGAACTGCCGCCGCGCGTCCGGTGCGAGTTCGCTGTCCAGCAGGTTGCTCGTGTGCAGCTGACCCAAGAGCCGCAGCGCCTCGCCCTGCGTCGGCGCGTCGTCGCCCAGCTGCTCCGCCGCCGCGCTCCACGCCGCCTCCACCGTCCGCCGGCCGTCCAGCAGCCCCACAAACCGGTACCCCGCGTCGCTCACCCGGAAGTGCTGGTTGTTCGACGGGTCCGCCAGCACGTGCCACGTCCGCCCCCGCACCCGGTGCCGCACACTCTGCACCGTCGACCGCAGCCGCGGCCGGGTCTCGGCCACGCGGTGCCACGATTCGTCATACGTCGGCCGCTCAAACGCCAAAACAAGCTACCTCAATCAACACCCTCGAAGCCCACGTTTGCCAAACGTGGGCGTCTGCCGCGGCAACCTCCGGGCACAGCTTCCGGGGCCTACAACCACAACTTCATCCGCACCCAGTTCACCGCGTCCCGCGTCCAAAGCACCACATACCGGTCCTCCCCCGCCTCCAGCCGCGCCGCCCCCGTCATCCCCGGCCGCAGCCACGCCGGCCGCACCGCAAGCGCCACCTCCGCCACGAACACGTTCCGCCCCTCGTGCACCCGCGCCGCCGGCTCGATCCGCTCCACCACGAACCGCACCCGCTGGTCCGGGTACGTCGTCGTCGCCAGCTCCCCCTCCATGCCCACAAACAAGTCCCCCGCCCGCTCCTCCGGCACAAACAGCTCCGCCCGCAGCGACTCCGTCGGCGCCACCTCGAACAGCGTCTCCCCCTCCGTCACCGCCCGCCCCAGCTCCCGCTTCAGGTCCCCCCGCACCACCGCCCCGCCCAGCCCCGACGTCAGCGACGCCTGCGCGATCCGCCGCTCCACCAGCTCCCGCTCCGCCGCCGTGGCCGCCGCCTCCGACAGCGCCATCTGCACCTCGGCCATGTTCCGCTCGCTCCGCGCCATCTCCGCGTGCTTCCGCGACTCCGCCTCCTTCGCCCGCAGCTGCGCCGCCTCCAGCCGCAGCTCCGACGTGTCCAGCTCCGCCAGCACCGTCGCCCCCGCCTCCACCACCTCGCCCGGCTCCACGTGCACCGCCTCCAGGTACCCCGCGAACGGGGCCGTCACCAGCTGCCGCTGGGTCGCCTCCACCACGAACGTCGCCTTGACGTGGTCCGTCCCCCGCCCCAGCGTCACCCACAGCCCCCCCGCCAGCACCCCCACCACCGCCAGCTTCGCCCACGTGTACTGCGTCCCCAGCACCGCCGACGCCGTCCGCCGCGTCCCGTCCCGCAGCTTCACCAGCGGGTTGCGGTCCCGGTCGTACAGCTGGGCCAGCAACGGCGTCGCCAGCTCCGCCAGCAGCCGCAACCGCGCCCCCGGAAACGTTTCACTCCCCTCGCCCGCGCTTTCGTGCTCGTCCCACTCCAGCGTCACCACCCCCACCGGCTCCCCCTCCCGCCGCAGCGGCGCCGACCACG
>JBCBSA010000270.1:0-4357 GCA_039819425.1 Planctomycetota bacterium | reverse complement strand
TAGCCGTAGCCGTTGGGCGTGAGGATGGCCTCGAGGGCCTCGTTGAACGAGACGCCGTAGAGGTCGGCCGAGACCTTGCCCGAGACGTTGCGGCTGGCGACGATGTTGCGTTGGCTCTGGATCGACAGGAGCTGGAGGACCTTGGCGATCTCGAGGTCCTTGACGGTGATGTCGATCTGCCCGAGGGAATCGACGGCGACGTCCTGGCCCTCGAGGTTCTCGGGGTTCTCGTCGAAGAGCCCGATGGGCTCCTCGCCGGCGTCGGCCTGGGCGTAGGCGGCGCCGCTGAGGCTGCAGGCGAGCCCGAGGCCGCCGGCCAGCATCAGGTTCTTAAACATCGAAGGTTCCCAAGCGGTCATGACGGTGCTCCTGTGCGCTGCCTCGTTTGTCGAGGGTTGAAAGTACGCGAAGTCGAAAACGGTTAATGGGTCGTGTCGGTCGGGGGCTCAGAGCCGGAGCCGGACTTTGACGCCGTCTTTCTCGAGGACGGCCGATCGTTCGTCGCAGTGCAGGAGCTCGAAGCCCTCGACCCGGCCGCCCACCCGGACGAGTCGGCCGTTGATGAAAGCGGCGGGGACCTCCCCCAGCGTCACGCTCTGGAGCCTCAGCTCCGCGGCCGCTTCCACGACCGCCATCCGCTTGACCTCATCGGGCGATGGTTGACCCAACTTTGCCTCGTTTAACAAAGGCTCTTCCGATAACGTCCGGCTGTAGCGATTAGGGTCCAGCCGGAACAGGTCCCGCGTCAGCGGTTGGGGCTTGTCGAGCGTGACCGTGCCCCCCGAAGCGCGGGCGGCCGACGGGGCGTTGCCGCTGGCCAACGCGGTGTCGGGGCCGTCGGCCGAGGCGGTCTGGGGCACCTGCTTCAGCAGCAGCCGGCCCCATAAAAGCATGCCCACCGCGGCCAGACTCGCGACCGTGGCGGCGCGACGCCGGTCCTCTTTGATGACCGCAACCGTTTTGTCGAACAGGTCTTTCACCGCTTGGGCTCCTGCGGCTCGGTGTAGAAGCTGCTCAGCCGGAACGTCGCCGAGGTCGGCGTCGGGGCGTCGGCGGCCGGCTCGCGGGACGTGGCCCGGAAGCTCAGCGCGTCGACCCGCACCAGCCGCGGCATCCGCTCGATCTCTTCGAGCACCGCGTAGGCCGAGAGGAACGTGTCCGAGAACTCCAGCTCGATCGGCACCTCGCAGTAACGCCGGTGACGCCGGGTCGGCGACGTCCGGAACTGCTGGCCCCGGACGCCGCGGGACTCGACCGCTTCGGTCAGGCTCCGCAGCACCGACGCCAGGTCCGGCGAATCGGGCACGTATCGGTCGGCCGACTCCAGCCGGTCACGCATCTCGTCGACCTCCCGCTGCTGGCGGTCCATCGACGTCGGCTCGAGGAAGTCGGGGCCCAGTTCGGCCTGCGCGGCGGCGATCCGCGCATCGAGCTCACGCAGCGCCCGGCTCTCGGGCAGCCACACCCCGAACGTGAACGCCAGCACCGCCGACGCGATCGCCCCGGCGACCAACGCCTGGTCTTTCCTAATCCGCATGGGCCACCTCCCCCTGGTCGGCGGACCAGCGGAACTCGCGGTCGAGGTCGACCTCGGCCGTCAGGCTGAACGAACGGGCGCCCAGGCCCCCGACGTCCACCGCCCGGCTGGAACGCATCGCCACCCGGCTGAACAGCGGGTGGGCGTCGAGCCCCGACACCATCTGGGCCACCGCCATGTCGCCCGGGGCCAGGGCGTCGAGCTCGACCGTGACGTAGTCGGGTTCGACCGGCGCGGGCTCGTTGAGCGCCGGGTTGCTGCGCCGCTTGTTGGCCTTGGCCTCGCCCATCGGCTCGGGCTCGGGGCGGACCGAGCGCATCGACAGCTGGGTCACGGCCACCCCCTCGGGCGTGGCCTCGCCGAGCGCCGCGAGGATCTGCGTGTAGCTCACCGGTGGGGAGAGCTCACGCCGGAGCTTGATCCGCTCCCGCAGCGAGGCGCGCTCCCGAGCGAGCTCGTCCATCAGGCCCAGCGTGGTCTGCTCGGCCGCGAGCGTGGCTTCGAGGCGTTGGGCGGTCAGCTTCTGGCTGTGGCGTTGTCCCTTGATCGCGGCCGTGGCCAGCAGCAGCACGCCGATCACGCCAGCGACCAACGCGATCTCACGCAGCACGCGGACCCGGGCGCGTCGAGCCCGCCGGTACGACTCGGGGAGGAAGTCGACCCTCATCACGCGGCCTCCTTCGCGCCGGACGCCGGCTTCGCCGACGCCGCGGCGTGGTCCCGCATCGACAGGCCGGCCGCGACCGACCAGGCCGACTCGGACCCGGGCCACACGACCTCGCGGACGCCGCCGAAGTCGATGTGGCCCAGCGGGTTGTCGACCACGAGTTCGATCCCGACGGGCTCGGCGAGCAGACCGGCGAGCCACGCCGACGCCCCCCCGCCGATCGCCAGCGCCCGGCCCGGCCGCGGGCCGCGGAACGTCACGCCGTAGTAGCGCAGGCACAGCCCGATCTCCCGGCCCAACTCGCCGAGCTTCGGGGCCAACGCCTCGGCAAGCCGCGCGGCGTCTTGGGCGTCGAGGCTCCCCGAAGACGCGTCGAGCCGGCGGTCGCGGGCTTCGGTCAGCGGCAGCCGCAACACGCCCGACGCCGCGGCGTCGAGGTGCGCCAGGCCGATGTCGATCGGCTTGTAGAACCGCACCAGCCCGCCGCGGACGACGAGCACCTTGGTCGCCGACTGGCCCAGGTCGATCACCACGGCGGCCTGGGATTCGTCGTCGACCCAGCGGGTGGCGATCCGTGCCAGGGCTGTCGGCACCGAGTCGATCGCTCGCGGCCGCAGGCCGTTGTCGGTCAGCGCCGCGACGTGGGCTTCGACGAAGCCCAGCTCGGCGGCGAGCATGATGAGTTCTTGCTTGTGTTCGTCGCCCTGCTGGACGCGGCCGGCGTCGAGGTGCTGGACGACGCCCTTGCCCTCGCCGAGGCGGAAGCGGTCGTTGGCTTCCCACCGCACGGCGGCGGCCAACTCATCGGCGGGCATCGGCGGCAGCCGGAGGTTCTTGCACTGCACGGCCGAGGCGGGCAGGGCGCTGACCACGGCGTGGCCCGTGAAGCCGCCCCGCGACAACGCCGCGGCGATCGCGGCCTTCACCGCGGGGTGGTAGTCCGAGCCGCGGTGCTGGAGACCCTCACGCAGCGGCTCGGCCGCGGCGGCGACCGCGCGGAGGCTCCCGCCCCGCGTCGACAGCTGAAGCAGGCGGACGCTGTGGTCGCCCACGTCGAGCCCGATCGGCCAGTCGGTATGTTTGAATTTGGCCCTGAACACGTTGGCCTCTCTCGGCCCCCCGCCCTGCTTGGTTTTCCTGGATCGTCCCGCGGGCCCCCTCGGGGCCGCGGGCGGGCCGGGTCATCGGCCCGCTTGCCGCAGCGCTATCGGTCCGATGGTCAGCTGAGTTTGGTGACGGTGATGCGTCCGGTGAACTCGGCGACGTCGATCCGATAAGAACGCCGATCGAAGACGATCGTGATGCTGCCGCCCGACGACGGCCCGCCGAGGTCGTCGAACGTGATCTCGCTGCCGCCGTTGAAGTCGACGGCGGTGATGGTCACGCCCTGGAACCGAGCGTCCTCGGTGAAGTCGACGACGTAGTTGTTGGCGTCGCCGTTGATCCAGTCCAGCGACAGGGCGTTGCCGAACTCGTCGTTGACCTGGTAGCGGTCGTTGGCGACGTCGAACACGACCGCGCGGGGGGCCTGCTGGGCGATGGCCTCGTTCTGGGCGTAGAGCAGGTCGGCGACGATGACGCGGGCCGCCGCCTGTACGCCCATGGACCCGGCGGTGAGCATGCTGGGGATCACCGCGGCGCTGACGATCCCGAGGATCGCCACGACCAGCAACACCTCGACCAGGGTGTACCCCCCCCGCCCCCGGAAGTGTTCCCGGAAGTTTCCGCGGCGTGGCGTGGGGGTGTGGGAGTAAATCGTTGGCATGACGCGTGAATCCCGTTAGCCCCGGGCTCTGCCCGGGGTGGCTGCGGGTCGTCCCCGGGCAGAGCCCGGGGCTAACGGTGAAGGGATCAGTCGCCCTGGGCGGGGAAGTTGTCGACGCCGACGCGGACGCTGCCGTTGGTCAGCGTAGTGTTGAGCTGGGCGACGGCGCGGTTGAGGCTGCGCAGCTCTTCGAGCTGCGCCTGCTCGCGGGCGGCGGTGGAGCCGACGCCCTTGGGCGTGTCGCCGCGGGCGTGGGCGACGTTGGCGGTCGACACGGCCGAGCCCGCGGCGGTGCCGGTGAGCTGGACGTAGATGTTGACCGTCAGCAGGATCGCCAGGACGGTGAGGACGCGGTTGAGGTAACGCAGGGAATTCATGGTGTTGGACT
>JBCBSA010000269.1:0-4358 GCA_039819425.1 Planctomycetota bacterium | reverse complement strand
ATCCAGGCGAAATACTCGGCGTGGTCCGTGGCCAGCCGCACCTCGCCGCCCGGCCGCAGCACGCGGTGCAACTCGAGCAGAAACGGGGCCTGCACCGTCCGCCGTTTGTGGTGGCGCTTCTTGGGCCAGGGGTCTGGGAAATAGATGTGCACCCGGCGGAGCGCCCCGTCGCCGACGTAGTTGCGGACGAACACCGTGGCGTCGGCCCACAGCAGCCGGACGTTCGCCAGCCCGTGCCGCCGGGCCCGGTCGGCCGCGTGCCGCCAGTACGCCTTGGCCCACTCGATCCCCAGGAAGTCCACCCCCGGCTCCAGCACCGCCTGCTGCACCAGAAACGTGCCCTTACCCGACCCGATCTCCAAATCCACCCCCCCCGCCCCGCCCCGGGAAATATCTTCCGTATCTCTCTTTCCGAACGAAAAATACATCGACAGATCCAGCGGCCCGTGGTCGAGCTCCGGCAGGTCGTCCTGCGAAAAACCGAAGCCCTTCACGTCCAACGAACCCGTCTGAGAACCCGCGTCGCTCATGCGGCCAGCATATCTCCCACGGCGTGGGAGGCATCCACGAAACCCAACCCGATCTCTCCGGCCGGGCTCCAGGCAGAGGGATGGTTCGGTGGGATGGGCGTCCCTCCGGGGTCCGAAACAGGCCAAGCCCGGGCTCTGGGCCGGACGATAAGCGATGTTGTGAACGATTTGACCGGTCTGCTCCCCGGTGACCGGCTATGATTCGCATCGCATCATGAAGCAGAGTTTGTCCCCCAAAGAGTTAGCCCAGGTCATCGGGGTAAGCGAGTCGTCGCTCAAGCGGTGGGCCGACGGCGGCCGCGTGCGGGTGACGCGGACGATGGGCGGGCACCGACGGATCGCCATCCAGGAGGCGGTCCGCTTCGCCCGGGAGGCCCGGCTGCCGGTCGTGCGGCCCGAGATCCTGGGCATCAGCACGGTGGGCAAGGTCTCGGCCCAGCAACGCGGCGTGAGCCCCCAAGAGGCGGGCCGGCTGTTCGAGGACTTCCTGATGAAGGGCAAGGCCGAAGAGGCCCGCGGCCTGCTGCTGGACCTCTACCTCAAAGGCAAGTCGGTCGCCTGGCTGTGCGACGAGCCGATCCGGACCGCGATGCTCAAGGTCGGCGACGTCTGGAACCACGACTCCAAGGGCATCTACATCGAGCACCGCGCGATCGACGTGTGCATCCACGCGCTCAGCCAGATCCGCCTGCTGCTCGCCGAGCCCACGCTGGACCCGGGCCTGACCCAAGACGACGCCGCCCCGCCCCGCCCCGTGGCGCTCGGCGGCGCCCCGTCGAACGACCCGTACATCCTCGGGTCCCTGATGTGTTCCTGCGTCGCCGCCGAGTCGGGTTATCGGGACGTGAACCTCGGGGCCGACCTGCCGCTCGACTCCCTGGTCGAAGCCGTCGAGCAGTACCGGCCGAAGCTGGTCTGGCTCTCCTGCTCGCACGACAACGCGGTGCCCGCTCCTAAGGCGATCGACGAGCTGGCCGACCGCGTCGGCGGACACGGGGGCAGGCTGGTCGTCGGCGGCCGGGCCAACCCGCGTGGCAACGGGAGGTCCGAGAACCTGCGCGTCTGCGAAAGCATGACCGAACTGGGTGCGTTCGCCAGCGGGCTCCTGTCTTCCTGAACACCCCGAGCTTCGGGTATCCCCGCGAACCCCTGGGCTTACCCGGGTGCGGAGACGGCCACGCCTTATCCGGGTTATCTCAACGGCCCAAAGCGTCGATGACCTATCGATAGGGCCCGGCGAACGACGCCGAGCCCCGCACGTTCCGCGCCGATTCGATGGCCGCCGCTATGGGATCACCCCTCCAGATCACGACCGCCGACCGGGCCGAACGCGCCGCCCGGACCCTGAGTCGGCTCGACGACACGCTGCCGATCCGACCGGGGCCGCTGCTGGACCTGTTGGCCTGCGACGGCGACGACCCCAAGCAAGTCGCCGCCATCATCGAACGCGACCCGGTCCTGACCGCGCGCGTCCTGGGCGTGGTCAACTCCGCGGGCAACCGCCGGCTCAACGAGATCACCACCGTCCCCCGCGCCACGCTCCAGCTCGGCGCCGGCCCCGTCCGCACGCTCGGCCTGGCGATGGGGCTCAAGGTCTTGGCCGAGGGCATCGACCTCGAAGGCGAAGCGGTCCAGGCCTTCTGGAACGCCTCGGTCCGCAAGGCCGAGGCCGCTCACCTCGCCGCGCTCGTGCTCGACCCCGACCGCAAGTGCTCGGCCTACTCCGCGGGGCTCATCGCCGACCTCGGGCTGCCGATGCTCATGGCCCTGGACCCCGAGTTCTACGCCCAGAAGCTCCCGCTCCGCCCCGCCGACCAGACCTGGTCCGACGCCGAACGCCGCCACTTCGGCGTCGACCACGCCCGGGCCGGCGACCACGTCCTCGCCGCCTGGGGCGTCGCCGAAGAAACCCGCCACCGCGTCCGCACCCACCACCAGCTCCCCGGCGAGACCGAAGACGCCGCCCTCACCCTGGCCCTGTTCATCGCCGGGCTCCTGCCCCACGACGACGGCGAGATCGACCCCTCCGACCTCGACCGGCTCATGGCCGTCCACGCCCGCAGCCTCGCCACCGCCTACGCCACCCCCGACGCGTTCCTCGGCCACGTCTACGCCGAGTCCCAACGCCGCATGGGCCGCGACCCCCAGCGCGACGGCCAGCCCACCCCCGGCGCCGACCGCTTCCTCGACGCCGTCGCCGCCAACACCGTCCACCTCGTCACCCAGCTGCTCACCCTCAAGAACCAGAAAGAGCAGCAGAAAGAAGACCTCAACTCCCTGCGCTTCGAAGCCTTCACCGATGCGCTCACCAAGGTCCTCAACCGCCGCGGCTTCTTCACCCTCGCCCAGCAACGCCTGGCCAAGACCCCCGACTCCGCCGGCGTCTGCTGCATGGCCCTGGACCTCAACGAGTTCAAGCCCATCAACGACCGCTACGGCCACGAGGCCGGCGACCTGTTCCTCCGCGGCCTGGCCAAGCTCATCCGCCGCTCGGTCTCCCGCAACGACCTCATCGGCCGGCTCGGCGGCGACGAGTTCGCCGTCCTGCTCACCGACGTCGACGAGCACGCCGCCCGCGTCGCCGCCGCCCGGCTCCGCGACACCTGCCTCCACAAACGCATCCGCGTCGCCCCCGGCCAAACCATCGACCTCAGCTTCAGCCTCGGCGTCGTCCACCTGCCGCCCGGCCACGGGCCCGCCGACATCGACGACCTCCTCGCCGCCGCCGACGACCTGATGTACCAACGCAAACGCTCCGGCCAGCCCGGGCTCATCTTCGCCACCTACGGCGACTCCGACGGCTCGACCATCACCTCCGCCCTGCCCGAGTAAACCGCCCCACCCTCCGCCCACACCGCGCTCGCCGCCCGGTGCAGCGTCGCGTGCCGGCCCGCCAGCCGGCGGTGGTCCGCGTCGTACCCCCCGCCGATCACCCCCGCCACCGCCACCCCCTGCTCCCGGCAGCGCTCGATCACGTACCGGTCCCGCTCGTACACCCCCGCGTCCGTCAACGCCAGCTTCCCCAGCCGGTCGCCCACGTGCACGTCCGCCCCCGCGTCGTACAGCACCAGGTCCGGCTCCACCTCCTCCAACACCCCCGGGAGTGTGTCCTCGATGACCTTCAGGTACTCGCCGTCCCCTACTTCCGGGGGCAGCCCGACGTCGAGGTCCGACGGCACCTTCCGCGACGGGAAGTTCTTCTCGCAGTGCACCGACAGCGTGAACACCCTCGGCTCGTCCGCGAAGATCGCCGCCGTCCCGTCCCCCTGGTGCACATCCAGATCCACCACCAACACCTGCGACACCCACCCCCGGAACAGGGCCTCGGCGGCGGCGACAGCCAGATCATTGAAGATGCAGAACCCCGACCCGAACCCCCGATGCGCGTGGTGCGTCCCCCCCGCCGTGTTGCAGGCTAATCCGTGCTCCAGCGCCAACTCCACCGTCCGGATCGTCCCGCCCACCGCCGTGATCGTCCGATTCACCAGCCCCTCGCTCCACGGCAACCCGATCCGCCGCACTTCATCCCGCCCCAACCTCCCGGAAACGAACGCCTCCACATACTCCGGCGAATGCACCCGCAGCAACTGCCCCCGCGTCGCCCGCACCGGCCCGTGAAACTGCCCCGCCGTCGCCACCCCCTCTTCGATCAATAGGTCCCGCAAGACCCCAAACTTCGGCATCGGAAACCGGTGCCCCTCGGGCAGCGGCGTCACATAATCCGGATGAAACACCAGCGGTAACATCCTCGATGCTAGGCCGCTTGGCTGCTCACTCAGGGTCTAAGTCAACAAAGGCAAGCGTTTCGAGATTCACCAAGCGATATCC
>JBCBSA010000268.1:0-4373 GCA_039819425.1 Planctomycetota bacterium | reverse complement strand
CGTCGTCATCGCCCTCGAGGCCGACCCCGCGTTCATGGCCCAGCGCGAGCGCGTCGAGCAGGAAAAGAAGGCCGACGACCTCCTGGCCATGGCCCGCAACTTCAGCGCCGCCGACCTGGACGAGAAAGCCGCCGAGCTCTTCGAGCAGATCATCGACGAGTACCCCGACACCCCCGCCGCCGAAACCGCCCGCGGTGCCTTGGGACAATAGCTGCGGGGCGCGGCGACCCACTGAATGTAGGTCAGGTCTTCGACCTGACGCGTGTACCGTTGCGCCCCGCGTCAGGCCGGAGACCTGACCTGCAGAACTGCTACCATCCCTCCGGACCAAACCTCGGCCACGAGGTCGCCGATAGAACGCCGTGAGACGAAGCGTGAGCGAGGGTTACCACCGTCAGACGATCGGCCGCCTCCGGAAGTCACGGTGCGACGGCTGGATCGGATTCATCCAACTGGTGGGGGTGTTGTGCGTGGCGGTCGCCCCGGCCCGGGCAGACCTCGACGCCGACGTCGAACAACTCATCCGCGGGGCCGGGCTCGAGCAGACCCGCGTCGCCGTGCTCGTCACCGACCTGCGTACCGGCCGCACCCTCGTCGACCTCGACGCCGACCAGCCCATGGTCCCCGCGTCCAACATGAAACTGCTCACCACCGCCGCGGCCCTTCACCGCCTCGGCCCCGACTTCCACTTCACCACCCGCCTCGCCCTGATGGCCCCCGGAAGCGATGGACGCCATTCTGGGGTGGGTTCCGGGGTCGGTTCCGGGCCAGCGGCGGAACCGCCTTCTCTGTTGGTCCTCGGCGGCGGCGACCCCGCGTTCGGCGACCCGGTCCTCCTCGCCCAGGCGGGCCTCGAAGTCGAGGACCTGTTGACCCTCTGGACCGACGCCGTCGTCGCCACCGGGCACACCCGCTTCCGCCGGCTGCTCCTCGACGACCGCGTCTTCGACCACGACCGCGTCCACCCCGACTGGCCCGTCAACCAGCTCCACCGCTTCAGCTTCGCCCAGGTCGCCGGCCTCAACTTCCACGAAAACCTCCTGGCCGTCCTCCCCGTCCCCGCCGAGAACGACGGCCAGGCCCCGCTCATCCAGCTCTACCCCTACTTCCCCCAACTCCGCACCCTCAACCGCGCCACCACCTCCAACGTCGACGCCTTCCAGGTCCAACGCCCTCCCAACTCCAACCGCTTCACCTTCATGGGCAGCGTCCGCAACCGACGCAGCCAGCCCTACCGCGTCACCGTCGACGACCCGCCGCTGTTCTTCGCCGAGTACCTCCGGCACAAGCTCGCCCAGGCCGGCGTCACCGTCGACCGCATCGAGCGGGTCCCCTACGACGCCCGCCTCGACCCCGCCCGCCTCGAGGTCCTCCACGAGATCAACACGACCCTCGCCGGTGTGCTCGACCGCACCAACCAGGACTCCCAGAACCTCTTCGCCGAGGCCCTGTTCAAGCGCCTGGGCCGCGAACAGACCGGCGCCCCGGGAAGCTTTCAGAACGGTGCGGCCGCCGTGCGGTTGTTCCTGCGGGACAAACTCGCCTCGCGCATCGGGCTCTCGGGCGTCCGCGTGGCCGACGGGTCGGGCCTGTCGAAGAACAACCGCGCCACCGCCCGCGTGCTGGTTCAGGTCCTCGAGCTGATGCACGACGACCGCGAGCTGGGCCCGGTCTTCGTCGCCTCGCTCGCCCACGCCGGGCACACCGGGACGCTGCGTCAACGCCTACGCGACCTCGACGGCGAGGTCTACGGCAAGTCCGGCTGGCTGGGTGCCTCGGCCGACTACGCCTCCAGCCTCGCCGGCTACCTCGTCGCCCCCAGCGGCCGCCGCTACGCCTTCGCCCTCGTCTTCAACGGGTTCCGTCCCCCGATCACCCACAACCAGGTCAAAGCGCTGCAGGACGACATCCTCCGCGCCGTCGACGCCGAGGTCGCGGGTCGCTAGCCGCAAATGGACTCCAGGCGATGCTGCGAGCAATCGCGATTGGATTGAACGTACTGTTGATCCTCTTGGGTGTGCTCAGCCTGGTACGGCCCAACTGCTACAGCTTGGCGGCAACGCTGATCGCCGGGATCCTGAACCTCTTCATACTGATCCCAGACGAGGTTCCAGACGGTTTGAAGATTCCCACGATCGCCTGCAACGTGTTGGCCGTGATCGCGGGGGTCCTCGGGATTCTGATCTCCGCGCTTTGGGTATTCAGTGAACCGAACTTTCGGCCCGAATCGAATTACGTCATCGCGATTTCCTTTGTAACGGGTTTAGTGTTAATCAATTGCGGACTGGTCTCTATCTACTACGTGAACGAACTCGATCGCAATCGTCGATTCTAAAAACTTCAACCTGTATGGCTTTCGGTCGTCCGGAGCGTTGACGCCGCGATGCGTGACTTACTCTTCGACATTACGCATTAGGGTAAAACTTTCGGTAGAACGATAAGGTCTACGCCCCGGGGCGAGCGGAACTTCGACGCGGCGCTCGACCATATCAAGGCCGACGTCGCCGCGGCACCTAGACCTCTGATGACCCAACGCCGAGCCCCACGATGACCGGAAACGCCCCGATGCCCCCACGATGGACCGCCGACCGCGCCGCCGATTGGCTGGACCGAACGGGCTGGCTGGTCGGAGCCAACTACACGCCACGCACCGCGTCCAACGCGCTGGAGTTCTGGCAGGCCGAGACCTTTGACCCCGCCACGATCGAAGAGGAGCTGCGGTGGTCGGCCGGCCTGGGCTTCAACTGCCACCGCGTCTACCTGCACGACCTGTTGTGGGAGGACGACGCCGCGGGCTTCCTCGGTCGGCTGGACCGCGTGCTGGACCTCTTCGACGCCACCGGCCACCGCGTGGTGCTCACGCTCTTCGACGACTGCTGGAACCCCGAACCCCGCCTCGGCCCCCAGCCCGAGCCCGACCCGGGCGTGCACAACTCCCGCTGGGCGCAGAGCCCCGCCCTCTCGGTCAAGGCCCGCTGGGACGCCGACGACCGGCGACGCGTCGGCGACTACGTCCGCGGCGTCGTCGACCACCTCCGCCACCGCGACACCGTCGCGCTGTGGGACCTCTACAACGAGCCGGGGGCTCGCCCGGGCAACCCCAGCCCCACCCAAGGCTTCGCCTCGCAACCCATCCTCGAAGACGTCTTCGCCTGGGCCCGCGAAGCCGAACCCGACCAGCCCCTGACCGCCGGGCTCCACCAATTCGGCGACGCCTTCGCCGAGGTCAATCAGCGGCAGCGCGAACTCAGCGACGTCCTGTCGTTCCACCACTACGGCCCCCCGGAGCAGCTGCCCGAGTGGACCGCCGAGGCCCGCGGTGACGAGTCGGCCACGCGTCCGCTCGTCTGCACCGAGTACATGGCCCGCACCCGTGGCTGCACGTTCGCCACCCACCTGCCCTTCTTCCGTGAGCACCGCATCGGCGCGCTGCACTGGGGCCTCGTCGACGGGCGCACCCAGACCAAATACGCCTGGGACACGCCGCGGCCCGGCGAAGAACCCGACCCCTGGTTCCACGAAGTCCTCCACGCCGACGGCTCGCCCTACCGCGACGAGGAAGCGGACCTCATCCGCCGGCTCACCGGCGGCGCGGCGACGTGACCCCGTCTCCCGATCCACCACGCTTCGCGTCCCGCGGCGGGCTGAAGCTCGACGCGGCGCTCGACCATTTCGGCGTCGACGTCGCCGGCGCAGCCTGCGCCGACCTCGGCTGCTCGACCGGCGGGTTCGTCGACTGCCTGCTCCAACGCGGTGCGGCCCGTGTTTTCGCGGTCGACACGGCCTACGGCGAACTGGCCTGGAAGCTTCGGCAAGACCCCCGCGTCGCTGTCCTGGAACGCACCAACGCGCTGCACGTCGACCCACCCGCGGAAGCGGCGCAAGCGTGCGGCGTGGTCACGCTGGACCTAGGGTGGACGAAACAGGCGAAGGCGATCCCCGCGGCGCTTCGGTGGTTGAGCAACACGGCCGAGGGAAGGATGGTGACGCTGGTCAAGCCGCACTACGAGTCGGGCCGACACCGTCTGACGGACGAGGAGGCGGACGGCGAGACGCGGCGGGTGGTCGAGGAGGTGTTGCCGTCGCTGGGGGTGGAGGTGTTGGGTTGGATGCGGTCGCCGATCCGCGGCGGGAAGGGGAAGAACCTCGAACACCTGACGTTGCTGCGGCGGGAACACACCACGTTTAGCGGGTGACGCGCAGCGTCCCGCGGCTCCCCGAAACGGGCGGCTCCGCCGCACCCGCTGGACACGGGGGCGGGATGGGTGAGTAGACTCGAAGTCATGGTCAGCGACGCGGAGATCGAGGCGGCGGCGGGGGTGCTGCGGAACGGGGGGACGGTGGCGTTCCCGACCGAGACGGTGTACGGCCTC
>JBCBSA010000267.1:0-4409 GCA_039819425.1 Planctomycetota bacterium | reverse complement strand
CTGCCCCATCGCGTACCCGTACCCCGCCGCCCCCAACCACCACACCGCCAACATCGGCAACGCCTCGGCCCCGATCAGCACCACCCCCGCGAACGTCCGCCACGACCCCGCCTCCGCCGGCGTCACTCCCCCTTGGTGCACCACCCACGCCGACAGCACCACCAACCCCAAGCCCACCGCCCACGGCAGCGCCGCCCGCCCAACGCTCACCGAAGCCCCCCGCCCCCAGAGGGTTTAACCTCACCCTCGGAATCACGGTCCAACGTCGGGCCCGCCGGCCCGTCCTCCAACTCAAACAACCGCCGCAGCGCCGCCGCGTAGAACCCCAGCGACGCCTCGCCCGCCTGATCTGCCCCGTCCTCTCCGCCCCGCTTGCGGATCTGGCTCAGCGGCATGTGCAGCACCTTGTTGATCATCCGGTGCGTGTGCTCGTCCAGCAGCGACTCGATCCGGTCGTAATCCCGGTCGCGGTGCGCCCGGTCCAGCTTCTGCTGCGTCCGCCGCTTCTCTTCCTCCCCGATCGCCATCAGCTTGCCGCGCAGCTGACGCACCAAGACGCCCAGGTCCTGGTGCTGACCCGCCCCGACGCACCGGTTCGCCGACTCCCGCACCAACGCCTCGCACCGCTCGATCTTCTCCCGTCGACCGGGCGACTCGGCCAACGCCGCGTTCAGGTCGTCCAGGTCGTACAAGTACACGTTCGGCAAAGCCCCCACCGCCGGCTCCACGTCCCGCGGCAACGCCAGGTCGATCAGAAACAGCGGCCGATTGCGACGCCGCTTCACCAGCGGACGAAAACGCTCGGCCGTGATCACCGGCTCGCTCGACGCCGTCCCCGTCAGCACCACGTCCGCCTCCACCAGCACCTCGTCCAGTTCCTCCCACGCCCGCGCCCCCCCCGGAAGTTCTCGAAGCCCACGGTTTCCAACCGTGGGTCCCCCCCCACCTCCACTTAACCCCAACCCCTCTGCCAGCGCCGCCGCCGCCCCCGCCGTCCGGTTCACCACCCACGTCTTCGCCGGCTTCTTCTCCAGCATCCGCCGCAGCGTCACCTTCGTGATCTCCCCCGCCCCCAGCCCCGCCACCGTCTTGTCCCCGAACGACTCGAACAGGTTCCCCGCGAACTCCACCGCCATCGAACTCACCGATTGACGCAGCCCGTCCACCCCGCTCTCGGCGTGCGCCCGCCGCGTCGACCGCAGCGCCTCCTGGAACACCCGGTGCAGCGTCGGCCCCACCGTCCCCGCCGCCTGCGCCGCCTCGTACGCCCGACGCACCTGACCCAGCACCTGCGTCTCCCCCACCGCCATCGCGTCCAGCCCCGCCGTCACCCGGAACAGATGGTGCACCGCCGGCCCCTGCTCCCGATGGATCGACGACGCCGTCACCGCCGACAGCTCCGCCCCCGTCTGCTCGGCCCAAAACCCCCGCAACGCCTGCGCGTCCGGCTCACTCTCCGCCGGCCTCGCCACGTACAGCTCCGTCCGGTTACACGTCGACAACAGCACACACTCAACACCCCCTCCAAACGCCGCGCGAAACGCCGCCAGCACCTCGGGCAGCCGCTCCTTGCCCACCGCCATCGCCTCCCGCAGCTCGACCGGCGCGGTCCGATGATTCAACCCCACGAGCACGATCCGCATCAGCCCGCCCCCCCTTCGCCCAAACCGTCCTCACGCAAAGCCGCAAAGGCGCAAAGCAAAAAACCGTGATCGAACCGACCCGTTAGCCCCCGGCTTTGCCGGGGGTCGTCCCACACGGCCCCCGGCCCAAGCCCGGGGCTAACGGCAACATCTCCATGGAAATACTGTCCTGGAGCTTTTGCGTCTTGGCGTAAAACCTCCGTTGCCTTAGCTTCCGGGGCCACTTCTGGGGCCACTTCCGGGGACGGCCCGCTCGTCACGATCCCGTACACCACCAACAGCAACACCCACCCCCCGATCGCCAGCCACGCCGCCCGCCGACCCCGGAACACCGCCGCCACCCGCACGTTCATCACCAACGCGTACGTCAGCCACGCCACGAACGCCAGCACCACCTTCGGCGACGCCCACCCCCCCGGGATCACCCCGCCCCCCTCCTCCGCCAGGATCACCACCCCCGACACCAGCCCCACCGTCAAGAGCGCAAACCCCAGCGTCGCCGTCTGCACGATCACCCGCTCCAACGCCTCCAGGCTCGCCAGCCGCATCAGCCCCCGCGGGTTCCGCTTCGCCTTGAGCCGGCGCGCCACCACCAAGTACATCACCCCCGCCGCCGCCGCCACCGAGCACCCCAGCGTCCCCAGGTACACGCCCGACAGGTGCACCGCCCGCCACACCGGGTGCAGCGTGTCCATCGCGAACGGCCGATACGTCCACGCCGACGCGCACACCGCCCACGCCAGGATCAGCGTCAACAGCGGCAAACTGAACGCCGCCAACCCCCCCAGCCTCGGCCGGCTCTGCACGTACAGCCCCACCCCCGCCAACAGCGACGCGATCAACAGCAGCCCGTCCACGTGCGCCACCAGCGGGTTCCAACCCCCGCCCACCCGCGACCACCGAAACATCAGCAACGCCAACGACCCCGCCGCCACCCCCCCCACCAACAGATTCATCACTTTCTTACCGGGCTCACCCCCGCAAGCCCCTCCGGAAGCCGCCACCCCATCCTCGTCGACCCCCGCAAGCGCGGTCTGCTGCAGGATCGCCCGCAGCCGACCGAACGCGATCACCGACGCCGCGACCGCCGCCAACGTCAGCGCCACCAACGCCGTGTTCGTCACCGCCTGCGTCATGATGCGGATACACCCCCGCTCACGCCGTCCAGCAACGCCTCGAAGTGCTCCACCAGCCCCGCCCGGCCGCGGTCCCGCAGCACGCCCCGCGCCGCCTCGTCCGTCAGCCTACGCAGCGTCTCTCCCCGCCGCGTCGCATCCGCCACCGCCGCCTTGACCGCCGCCCGGTACGGCCTCGCCGCCTCCAACAGCTCCACCCACGCCTCGTCCACCGACGCGACCAACTCATCCCGCAACACCTTGCTCGCCGCCGACGAGACGTGGCCCGTATCGACCGCCACCGTCAGCGGGCCCCGCCGGCCGTGCGCCATCACCGTCACGTCCCCCGCTTCCGCGTCGTCGGCCCGGTTCACCAACGCCCCCCCCGCCGCCGCGTCCGCCGCGACCCGCTTGTTCAACCCGCCGTCGTCCGTCGCGACCACCACGAGGAACGCCCCCTCCAGATCGCCCTCGGCGTAGCCGCGTTCATGACACACGATCCCGACCCCGTTGCCGACCAGGCTGGCGTCCATCCGCGGCGCCACCACCACCACCTCCGCCCCCGCCTCCCGCAGCGTGTGCGCCCGCCGCGCCGCCGCGGGTCCACCCCCGACCACGACGCAGCGGCGGCCGGCGAGTTTCAGCATCACGGGGATCGACGCGGCGGCCGCAGACATCGATTCATCATAGAGGATCAAGAAACGAAAAGGCCCGCGTCCACCGACGCGGGTCCGTCCGAAATACGTTATCCAAACAGCTTATTCAGCTTTCACCAGGCTGGGGTCGACCTTGAACTTGCCGACCAGGTCTCGCAGCCGCTCGGCCCGCTCGGAGAGCTGCTGGGCGGCGATGGCGGCCTGCTCCGAGCCGTCATTCGCCTCCCGCGTCACCGCGGCGATCGACTCGACGTTGCGGGCGACCTCTTCGCTGGTGGCCGACTGCTCTTCGGTCGCCGCGGCGATCGACTGGATCATCCCCGCGACATCCCGGGCGTTGCTGACGATCTGGGTCAGGCTCTGCCCCGCGTCGGTCGCCTTGGCCACGCCCGACTCGACCTGCCGGCTGCCCGCGTCCATCCGCTCCACGGCGCTGGTGGTCTCGGCCTGGATGGCTTGGATCGACTCGCCGATCTCTTCGGTCGCCTGCGTCGTGCGGTCGGCGAGCTTGCGGACCTCATCCGCGACGACGGCGAAGCCGCGGCCGTGCTCGCCGGCGCGGGCCGCCTCGATGGCGGCGTTGAGGGCCAGGAGGTTCGTCTGGTCGGCGATGTCGTTGATGACCTCGATGATCTGGCCGATCTGCTCGCCGCGTTTGCCCAGCTCTTCGACGGACCGGGCCGAGGCACACACGGCGTCGCGGATCGCGTTCATCTCGTCGATGGTCTGGTCGACGACCGCGCCGCCGTCGGTCGCGGCCCGGCCGGACTGCTCGGCGTTGCCCGACGCCTCGGCGGACTTGCGGGCGACCTCGACGACCGACGCCGACATCTCTTCGACCGCGGCGCTGATCTGCGTCACCTGGGCCGACTGCTCGACCATGCCGGCCGACATCTGCTCGCTGGTGGCGGCGATCTCGGTGGCGGCCGAGGCGACCTCGTTGGTCGTGCCCGAGACGACGGCCATGACGTCGTGGATCCGCTGAACGAACTGGT
>JBCBSA010000266.1:0-4447 GCA_039819425.1 Planctomycetota bacterium | reverse complement strand
CTCTTATCGAGAGGTATCATACCTTGGATCAGGAGGTATGCCAAGGGAATTGACGGGATGTTCCCGGGGAGGATCGCGGGGTCGGGATCAGCCTTCGGCTTCCCACGGCGCGACGCTGTCGCCGATGCCCGAGGCGAGGTAGCCGCCGTCGACGGGGATCGTGACGCCGTTGGTGAACCGGCCGGCGGGGGAGGCGAGGTAGACGGCGGCGCCGGCGATCTCGTCGGAGGTGCCGAAGCGGGCCATGGGGGTGTGCTCGAGGATGCGTCGGCCGCGGTCGGTGCCCTCGATCATCTGGCGGTTGAGGTCGGTGGGGACGAAGCCGGGGGCGATGGCGTTGGTGCGGATGCCGTGCTTGGCCCACTCGTTGGCGAGGCTGACGGTGAGGCCGACCATGGCGTGTTTGGCGCAGGCGTAGGCGGTGACCTCGGTGAGGCTGACGTAGGAACTGATCGAGGCGATGTTGATGAGGCAGCCGTCGTGCTGCTCACGGAAGACGTGGCCGGCGGCCTGGCTGACGCGGAGAGCGCCGGTGACGTGGATGTCGTAGAGCGAGTTCATGTCCTCGCCGGTGAGGTCGAAGGAGGGTTTTTTGCACATGACGCCGGCGGAGTTGACGGCGATGTGTAGGCCGCCGAAGAGGTCCATGGTTTTTTTGACCGCGTGCCGGGCCGAGGCGTCGGAGGCGACGTCGAGCTGGACGGCGGCGGCGACGGGGTCGACGCCCGTGTTATCACGCAGGCCATCGAGTTCCTGGGCCGCGGCTTCGACCTTGTCGAGGGTGCGTCCGCCGAGGACGACTTTCGCGCCGTGTTGGACGAAGGCGGCGGCGATGGCTTTGCCGATGCCCGAGCCGCCGCCGGTGACGAGGGCGACGCGGCCGGTGAGGTCGAAGAGGTCGGTGGTAACGGACATCGGGGGCTCCGGGGGGGCGACAACCGAGGCAAAATAAAGCCCACTCTACCCGTCGCAACGCGGGATCCGAGGGGGTATCCGGGATGCTTCAGTACGCCCCGCGCCGCGACAGCACCGCCGCGACCGTCCGCACCAGGATCGCCGCGTCGCCCCGCCAGGACCGCCGGCGCACGTAGCGTCGGTCGAGCGTTACGCGTCGGCCGTAGGGCAGCTCGTTGCGGCCCGAGACCTGCCACAGCCCCGTCAGCCCGGGCCGGACCCGGCGGTAGTGCGTGAACCGTGGGCCGTAGCGGGCCCGCTCGGCGAGCGGGATGGGGCGTGGCCCGACCAGCGACATCTCGCCCCGCAGCACGTTCCAGAGTTGGGGCAGTTCGTCCAGCGACGACCGCCGCAGCCAGCCGCCGATGCGCGTCAGCCGGGGGTCGCGGCGCAGCTTGCCGTGGCGGGCCCACTCGGCGGCGTCCTCGGCGCAGCCCGCCAGATGACCCGGCAGGGCCTCGTCGGCGTCGGCGACCATGGTCCGCAGCTTCACCAGCGTGAACGCCCGCCCGCCCCGGCCGTAACGCCGCTGCCGGTAGACCGCCGGCCCGCGCGAGTCCAGCCGCACCAGCACGACCAACACCGCCAACACCGGCAGCCACACCGGCGACGCGGCCACCACCGCCGCCACGTCGAACAACCGCTTGGCGCCCTCGCTCCGGTCGCCGGAGAACACCCCGTCGCCCGCCCGCTCCGGGGGCTTTGTCAACAGCGCGGGGTTGATGGGAGGGGTGGCGGCTTGAGTCAACTACAGATCCTCGGAGAAACGTCGCCACGCGGCCTCCACCCAGGCCGTGACCTCTCCCCGGAAGCGTTCGAGGCCAAACGCCTCGGCGTGACAGTGTAACCCCTCGGCGGTTTTCTCGACCCCCCCGCGCTCGAAACGCCGCACCGCGTCCACCACCCCCGCCGCCGAACGCTCGCCGAACAGCACGCCCGTCTCCCCGTCGATCACCGTTTCCCGCACGCCGCCGCGGTCCCACGCGATCACCGGCGCCCCGGCCGCCATCGCCTCGACCGGCGCGATCCCGAAGTCCTCCTCCGCCGCGAACACCAGCGCCCGGCAACGCGACAGCCGGTCGGCCACCATCGCCTCCTCGGCCTGCCCCAGGAACTCGATGCGTCGCCCGGCGCCTTCTTCGAGCGCTTGGCGTTCGGGCCCGTCGCCGATGACGACCAGCCGCTTGCCCATCCGCGTGAACGCGTCCACCACCACGCCGGCGTGCTTGTACGCCACCAGCCGCCCCAGCACGACGTAGAACTCCTCGCGCATCCGGTCGTGGCGGAACCGCTCGGTATCGACCGGCGGATAGATCACGCGCGCGTCCCGGCGATACGTCCGATGCACCCGCCGGGCGACGTGCCGCGAGTTGGCCGCGAACCCGTCGACCCGCAACGCCGCCCGCTGGTCCCACCCCCGGAAGCGGTGCAAGAGGTAGCGCCGCAGCGGGGCCCATTCCCCCGGCGGAAAATGGTCGGCGTAGAGGTCCCAGGCGTAGCGGAACGGGCTGTGGGTGTAGGCGAGGTGGAGCTGGTCGCTGCGGGTCAGCACGCCGTGGGCCGCGGTGTGGTGCGACGAGATCACCACGTCGAACCCGCGCAGGTCGTGCTGCTCCACCGCGTAGGGCATCAGCGGCAGCAGCAGCCGGTGGTGGTCCCGCAGCCACGGCAGCCGATCGAGGAACGACGCCCGGAAGTCGCGGCCTTCGAGGGGGGTGCCGCGGGTCGCCTTCGTGTGGTGGATCAGCACGAAGATCGGCGCGTCGGGGTACAGCTTGGCCAGCTCCGCGAGGACGCGTTCGCTGCCGTGGTACCCCGCGATACATTCGTGGACCAACGCGACCTGCATCGGGCCACTTTACCAACGCCCATGCCGTCCCCCCGCGCCCGCGCACTCAGCCGAAGAACCCGCGCACCGCCTCGGCCACCACCCGCACCTGCGCCTCGGTCAGCTCGGGGTAGATCGGCAGGGCCAGCACCTCCTTCGCCGCCCGCTCGCTCTCGGGGAAGTCGCCGGTGTGGTAGCCCAGCGGCGCGAAGCACGGCTGCTCGTGCAGCGACAGCGGGTAGTACACCCCGCAGCCGATCTGCCGCTCTCGCAGGTGGGCCATCAGCGCGTCGCGTCGCGGCGTGCGGACCACGTACTGGTTGTAGATCGACCCGCACCCCTCGGCCACGGCCGGCGTCCGCAAGTCGTCGATCCCCGCCAGGAGCTCGTCGTACCACGCCGCGTTGCGCCGCCGGGCGTCGTGCCAGGCGTCGAGGTGCTTGAGCTTCACCGACAGGTACGCCGCGTTGACCGAGTCCATGCGGAAGTTGCCGCCGACCTCGAGGTGGTGGTAGCGGACGTCGCCCATGCCCGCGCCGTGGTTGCGGAAGAGCTCCATGCGTTGAGCCAGGTCGGCGTCGGGGGTGAGGACCATGCCGCCGTCGCCGGCGCCGCCGAGATTCTTGGTGGGGTAGAACGACAGGGCGGTGGCGGCCGAGCGTTCGCCGGCTTTGGCGCCCTTGTACGTCGCGCCGATCGCCTGGGCGGCGTCTTCGATGACGTGGAGGCCGTGCTTCCGGGCGATCGCTTCGATCGCGTCCATGTCGGCCATCTGGCCGAAGAGGTGGACGGGCATGATCGCCCGGGTGCGCTCGGTGATCTTGTCTTCGATCTTCCGGGGGTCGAGGTTGAAGGTGTGGGGGTCGATGTCGGCGAAGACCGGCTTGACGCCCTGCCGCCACAGCGAGCCGGCGGTGGCGAAGAAGGTGAACGGGCTGGTGATCACCTCGTCGCCGCAGCCGATGCCCAGGCCCATCAGCGCCAGGATCAGCGCATCGGTCCCCGACGAGCAGGACACGGCGTGGGCGACGTTGGAGTAAGCGGCGACCTCTTGTTCGAGCGTCCGGCAGGCCGGGCCGTTGCACACCGCCTGCCCGTCGAGGACCTCGGCAACCCGGGCGAGGACCTCGTCCCGCAACGGGGCGTACTGGAGCCGAAGGTCGAGCAAGGGGACCGCGGTGGCCGAGTCGGTGGTCGTGGTGGACATGCCCCGATTCTATCGGCCCGGGGGCGTCAGTCCGTGCAGCGTGCGGTCGATGCCGGCGGCGGGGTCGGGGACGCGCGCGGCGGGCGGGCCGACGGTCCAACCCCGGTCTCGGATCATGGCTTCCAACGCAGGGTCGGCGGGGCGGATGAGGTGCGCCGACCCGTTCTCCGCCAGCCTTTCCGGGGGCAGGGCTTCCGGGGGCAAGGCTTCCACGGGCCGCCGCGACCACACCGACAGTTCGGGCCTCACATCCCACGTCGTCAACACCCACGCGTCTTCGGGCGTCTCACGCCGCAGCGTCTCGGCCATCGCCCGCACCGCGTCGTACTTCCCGCCGCGGTAGATCGCGTAGAAGTCGTCCGCCCGCTGCTCGGCCACCACGAACCCCACGCCCGTCCCGTTCGCCCCCACCACGCCGAACACCACCGCCCCCCACGCCCAGCCCCGCCACGGCTCCC
>JBCBSA010000265.1:0-4461 GCA_039819425.1 Planctomycetota bacterium | reverse complement strand
GTACAACCGTGGATGTCGCCGATCGCGAAGGTGGGCATCGCCGTAGTGTAAGAACCGCCCCCCGATCGTGGGCCAACTCCCTCTCGTCTCATCCCCGCCAGAGCGGCTACGCCGAGTCCACCGGCCGCGCTTTCCTGAGGCTCGTCGGGCTCGACACGCCCCGCCGCACCGCCACCAATTCCGCCGCGATGCTCACCGCGATCTCGCCGGGCGTCACCGCCCCGATCGCCAGGCCGATCGGCGTATACACCCGCGCGATGAACGATTCTTCCACCCCTTCTTCCCGCAGGCCTTTCAGGATCATGTGCACCTTGCGGCGCGAGCCGATCAGCCCGACGTAGCGTGCCGGCGACCGGATCACCGCCTCGAGCGCTTCCGCGTCGTGCTGGTGGCCCCGTGTCACGATCACCACGTAGCAGGACGCATCCAGCTCCATCCGCGACAGCTCCGTCGCGATATCGCCCACGACCGTCTGCGCGACGGGGAAGCGAGCCGCCGACGCGTAGTCCGCCCGGTCGTCCACCACCACGACCTCAAACCCCATCGGCCCGGCCACGTTCGCCAACGCCAGCCCCACGTGCCCGCCCCCCGCGATCACCAGCTTCGGCGGTGCTTCGACCACGTGTTCAAAGCTCACCCGCTCTCCCGCCTCATCCTCGACTTCGACTCGTAGGCAGCCGTCGCGACCCGATTCCACCGCCGTCAACGCGTCTCGCCACGGCCCCGCGTCCGCGGCCGTCCGCAGGGTCCGCGCCGCGATGTCCATGACCCCCCCGCAGATCAGCCCGTCGTCCCAGCCGTAGTCCCGGTCCAGGCTGAAGCGTAGCAGCCGGCTCTCGCCGTTCATCATCAGCCGGACCGCCCGGGTCCTCACCTCCGCCTCGACACACCCGCCCCCCAACGTCCCCAGCGTCTTGCCGGTTTCCAACACCAGCATCAACGCCCCCGCTTTTTGCGGCGTGCTCCCCTTCGTCGAAACCACCATGCACGCCGACAGCGTCTCCCCGCCCTCGAGCCGTTTCAACATTTCGCGCAGCAGTTCAACCATCCGTCGCCAGCGAGACTATCTCTTTAAGCAGGAACGCTTATGATATACCTTGCGCCTGCCGCCGCCGCGGAATCACGACACCTCGATGCACCCACTCCGTCCCCTCCTCGCCACCGCCCGTGGCGACGTCCCCGCCAGCCTCGTCCTGCGAAACGCCCGGCTCGTCAACGTCTTCACCGGGTGCGTCCAATCCCCCGCCGACCTGGCCCTCTGCCGGGACCGAGTCGCGGGCCTCGGCTGCGACTATCCGTCCGACCGTGTGATCGACCTCGCCGGGGCTTACGTCTGCCCGGGTTTCATCGACGCCCACGTCCACATCGAGTCGTCGCTCTGCACCCCCGCCCAGTTCGCCGCCGCCGTCCTGCCCCGCGGCGTCACCACCGTCATCGCCGACCCGCATGAGCTGGCCAACGTCGTCGGGCTCGACGCCGTGAAGTGGATGGCCCAAGCCTCCCGCGACCTGCCGCTCAACGTCGTCCTCATGGGCCCCAGCTGCGTCCCCGCCACCCCCATGGCCACCGCCGGCGCCGCCCTCGACGCCGAGCACCTCCAAGCCCTCTATCGGGACGACACCATCCACGGCCTCGCCGAGGTCATGAACTACCCCGGCGTCATCAACGGCCACGACGATGTCCTGGCCAAGCTCGACGCCCTCCAAGGCCAACCCATCGACGGCCACTCCCCCGGCGCGACCGGCAAAGACCTCGACGCCTACACCGCCGCCGGCGTCGGCTCCGACCACGAGTGCGTCACCCCCAACGAAGCCCGCGACCGCCTCGAACGCGGCCTCTACCTCCTCATCCGCGAAGCCACCAACGCCCGCAACCTCGACGCCCTGCTCCCCGTCGTCACCCCGCAAAACAGCCGCCGCGTCTGCTTCTGCACCGACGACCGCACCCCCGGCGACCTGCTCACCATCGGCACCATCGACCACATGGTCCGCCGCGCCATCGGCCACCACGGCATCGACCCCATCGACGCCCTCCGCATGGCCACCCTCAACCCCGCCGAGTGGTTCGGCTTGCGCCACGTCGGCGCGATCGCCCCGGGCCGCAGCGCCGACCTCCTCGTCTTCGACGATCTCCAAAACCCGACCCCGCGCATGGTCTTCGCCAAGGGCCGACTCGTTGCCGAGGACGGCAAGCTCCTCGACCACGCCATCCCCGAGCCCGACGCCAATCTGACCATCCCCCGCGGCCGCTGCACCGTCGACGCCCACCACGCCAACCTCGACATCGCCGCCACCGGGGAAACGATCCGCGTCATCGGCCACCTCCCCGACCAACTCCTCACCGAAAACCTCACTGTCGAAGCCACCATCGAAGACGGCCACACCGTCGCCGACCCCGCCCGCGACCTCCTGAAGATCGCCGTCTTCGAACGCCACCACAACACCGGCAACCTCGGCCTCGGCTTCATCCAAGGCTTCGGCCTCCAGCGCGGCGCGATCGCCGGCACCGTCGCCCACGACCACCACAACCTCGTCGCCCTCGGCGCCGACGACGCCTCCATCCGCACCGCCGCCGCCGCGGTCGCCGAGGCCGGCGGCGGCCTCGCCGTCGCCGACGGCGAAAACCTCCTGGCCCGACTCCCGCTCCCCATCGGCGGTCTGATGTCCGACCAGCCCGTCCACCAGGTCGCCGACGCCTACGCCAAGTGCGTCGAACAGGCCAAGGCCCTCGGCTCCCCCCTCGCCGATCCCTTCATGGCCATGTCCTTCATGGCCCTCGAAGTCATCCCCTCGTTGAAGCTCACCGACCTCGGCCTCGTCGACGTCGAACGCTTCGAACTCGTCGACCTCTTCGTTTAAGATCGCCCGATGCGCCCCATTACCGATCTCGTCCATTCCCGCACCCGCGTCACCCCTCACTACGCGGTTATGCCCCTCGAGGGCTTCCCCCCCTCACGCCTCCCCGGCTGGCCCGACGCCGAGGCCTACGTCCTCGCCTCCCCCGCGATCGGGGCCGACTTCGTCCAGCTCCTCATCGACCTCCCCGCCGGCTCCACCGGGGCTTTCCCCGCCGACCGCGAACTCCAGACCTTCCACTACGTCCTCGCCGGTGCCGGCCAATACACCAACAACCACAACGCCAACCAACCCCTCACCCCCGGCGCCTTCGGCCTCACCGCTCCGAACCACACCTGCACCCTCACCGCCGACAAACAAACCCCCCTACGTGTCCTCCTGCTCCGCAAACGCTACGAACCCACCGCCGACCACCCCGACACCACCCCACTCCTCGGCCACGCCGACGACGTCGAACAGACCGTCTGGGCCGACAACGCCGACGCCCTCCTCCAAACCCTCGTCCCCGACGACCCCGCCTTCGACCTGGCGATGAACATCTTCACCTTCTCACCCGGCCACGGCCTGCCCATCGTCGAGACCCACGTCATGGAGCACGGCCTCTGGTTCCTCCAGGGCAAAGGCCTCTACCACCTCGCCGGCGAATGGATGGAGGTCGAAAAAGACGACTTCATCTGGATGGCCCCCTTCTGCCCCCAAAGCTACTACGCCACCGGCCCCACCCCCACCCAGTACCTCTACTACAAAAACGTCAACCGCGACATCTCCCTCTAACCCAACTCGCAACAACAGAAGCCCACGGACCCTGTCCGTGAGTCGACCCGCGACAACCTCAGATTTTCACCCAACCCTCACCCAACCTATGAACGAAAAGATCTACCGCGACGACGACGTCGATCAGTCCATCCTCGACGGCAAAACCCTCGCCGTCCTCGGCTACGGCATCCAGGGCAAGGCCCAGGCCGCCAACGCCCGGGACTCCGGCTGCACCGTCATCATCGGCTGCCGCGGCCAGGACCAGGGCAGCCCCTCCCGCGACGAAGCCACCGCCGACGGCTTCGACGCCTACTCCGTCGCCGACGCCACCGCCAAAGCCGATGTCATCCTCATCGAGCTCGCCGACCCCGTCCAACCCGCCGTCTACGAAGCCGAGATCGAACCCCACCTCAAACCCAATCAAACCCTCGTCTTCTGCCACGGCTTCTCCGTCCTCTACGGCCAGATCACCCCGCCCCAAACCGTCAACACCACCCTCTTCGTCCCCAACGCCCCCGGCGCGTTCGTCCGCGAGAAATACCTCAAGGGCGAAGGCATCTACGGCTGCGTTGCCGTCGATCACGACGCCACCGGCGACGCACTCGACACCGTCCTCGCCGTCAGCAAAGCCGTCGGCAGCACCCGCGCCGGCGTCGTCGCCATGACCTTCCAACAGGAAACCGAGGGCGACAACTTCGAAGAACAGATCCTCTACGGCGGCACCATCGCCCTCATGCGGGCCTGCTTCGAGACCATGGTCGCCGGCGGCTATCCCCCCAGCTTCGCCCACTCCTGCATCCAGTCTCGGGCGAAGACGCCGGCTTCGGTTTCGTCGAAGATTTTTTGAATT
>JBCBSA010000264.1:0-4466 GCA_039819425.1 Planctomycetota bacterium | reverse complement strand
TTGGCCACGAAGAGGCACAAAAGACACAAAAAGGAAAATTAATCTCTGGGTTTTAAATTTTGTGGTTTTTCGTGGCTAATTCTCGAATACGTCAAACCCATGCCCCTCGAATCCCCCCTCCTGTTCAAACGCGTCCCCACCCCGCCCTGGGGCGACTTCGCCGACCGCAAGTACGTCGACTACGACGCCTACGTCGCCACCGACGGCTACGCCGCGCTCGATCAGGCCATCGCCCAGGAGCCCAAGGACATCATCGAGACCGTCAAAGCCGCCGAGCTGCGCGGCCGCGGCGGGGCCGGCTTCCCCGCCGGGATGAAGTGGTCGTTCCTGCCGCCGCTCGACGACGGGCCGCGCTACCTCGCGATCAACGCCGACGAGTCCGAGCCCGCCACGTTCAAAGACCAGATTCTGATCCAGTACGACCCGCACTCGGTCATCGAAGGCATCGCGATCTGCATGCTCGCCTGCCAACTCGACACCGCCTACTTCTACATCCGCGGCGAGTACCACCACCACCGCGACGCCTTCGAGCGGGCCATCGCCGAGGCCTACGACAAAGATATCTTCGGCCCGAACTCCCGCATGGGCCAGATCAACGGCCGCGAGCCGCGCCTGTTCCTGCACCGCGGCGCGGGCGCCTACATCTGCGGCGAAGAGACCGGCCTCATCGAGTCCCTCGAAGGCAAACGCGGCTGGCCCCGCATCAAGCCCCCCTTCCCCGCCGTCGCCGGGGCGTTCGCCCGCCCCACGATCATCAACAACGTCGAGACCCTCGCCAACGTCCCCTACATCCTGCAGAACGGGGCCGACTGGTGGAAGTCCCACGGCAAACCCCGCCCCGACGGCGCCCCGCCTCAGGTCCCCGCCTCCTACGGCACCAAACTCATCGGTGTCTCCGGCGCCGTCAACCGCCCCGGCGTCTACGAAGAACACCTCGGCGTTCAGCTCACCGACGTCATCGACCGCCTCGCCCTCGGCGCCCCGGAAGATCGGCCGACCAAGGCGTATTTCCACGGCGGCATCTCCATGGGCGTCGTCTCCCACGACGAAGCCCTCCAGGGCGTCGAGCTCGACTTCGACATCGGCAAGAAGTGGAACAACCTCGGCCTCGGCACCGCCTGCGTCACCGTCATCCCCGAAGACGTGTCGATGGTCGCCATGGCCCGCAACTGCGCCCACTTCTACAGCCACGAGTCCTGCGGCCAGTGCACCCACTGCCGCGAGGGCAGCAAGTGGCTCTACAAGCTGCTGTCCCGCATCGAGGCCGGCGACGGCCAGACCAAGGACCTCGACCTGCTGCTCGAGCTCGCCGCCAGCATGGGCTCGATGCCCGGCAACAACATCTGCGGCCTCAGCGACGGCGCCAACTGGGCCATCCGCACCATCGTCAACAAGTTCTGGTCCGAGTTCGAGGCCAAGGTCAGCCACAACAAGCAGGTCAGCCTCGCCGTCGTCGCCAACGGCAGCCCCGCACCCATAGCCCCCGCCGGGTCGCTGTAGACGCCCAGGCCATCACCCGGATTGATTTTCGAGGCTTGGCCGAACAAGCAACGGCCCAACTGCGGTGAGGTGAATGGCCAGACCCGGACTTGAACCGGGGACACCAGCATTTTCAATGCTGTGCTCTACCAACTGAGCTACCTGGCCGACCGTCGACGCCGCGTTTTGGCTGCGGATCGAGCCCGAAAGCCTACCGCACCCCGCGGACTTGTCAACCACGCCCGAACCGCTAAACTGTGCGGCTCGCCGCGGCCGACAGTACGGGCACCGCCCCCCGCCGCCGCTCCCCCAAACCACGCCCCCCCGAGCCCCGCGATGGCCAAGAAAGAAATCAGTTCGCAGTTCAAGATCCAGGCCCCCGGCGGCCAGGCGACCCCCGCCCCGCCCATCGGCCCGGCCCTCGGCCAGCACGGGGTCAACCCCGGCCAGTTCATCCAGCAGTTCAACGACCGCACCCGCCCCCTCAACGGCAAGGTCGTCGGCTGCGTCATCACCGTCTACAAAGACCGCTCCTTCGAGTTCGAGGTCAAGGCCCCGCCCGTCGCCGTGCTCCTCAAGGACGCCGCCAAGATCGACAAGGGCTCGGGCGTGCCCCATAAGGAAAAGGTCGGCAGCGTGACCGCCGACCAGGTCAAGGCCATCGTCGAGGAAAAGGGCGCCGAGTTGTCGGGTCACACCGTCGAGGCCAAGTGTCGCATCGTGGCGGGCACCGCCCGGTCGATGGGCATCACCGTCGAAGGCGACTTCTAATAAACTAACGAATCCAAAACCCGGCCAACCACGGGCCGTAACCGTGGGAGACGCGTCCCTTGCGATTGATGCAGAGCGGGCAACTCGAAAGGAAAGACCCATGTCTCGCAAAAAAGGCAAGCGCTACACCGCCGACGCGCGGGTGGCCAACGACGACGTCCTCCCGCTCCCCCAGGCCGTCGAACGGCTCAAGGGCTTCCGGGCCACCAAGTTCGACCAGACCGTCGAGCTCCACGTCCACCTGGGCATCGACCCCAAGCAGGCGGACCAGATGCTCCGCGGCTCGGTCTCGCTGCCACACGGCATCGGCGGAGCCGCCAAGAAGGTCATCGCCTTCTGCGCCCCCGAAAAGGTCGAGGAGGCCAAAGCCGCCGGCGCGATCGAGGCGGGCAGCGAGGACCTGGTCAAAAAGATCGAGGACGGCTGGATGGACTTCGACGTCGCCGTCGCCGAGCCGGCCCAGATGCGGGTCGTCTCCAAGCTCGGCAAGGTGCTGGGCCCCAAGGGCTTGATGCCCTCGCCCAAGGCCGGCACCGTCGACGCCAAGATCGCCGAAGCGGTCAAGGCCTTCGTCGCCGGCAAGGTCGAGTACCGCAACGACGACGGCGGCAACATCCACGCCCCCATCGGCAAGCACAGCTTCCCCGCCGAGCACCTGGTCGAGAACGCCGAGGCGTTCATCAACCTGCTCACCCGGCTCAAGCCCTCGGCCGCCAAGGGCCAGTACATCAAGAAGATCGCGATTGCCGCGACGATGACGCCGAGTGTGTTGGTGGAAGCCTAAACCGGCAAGCCGTTAGGCGCTAGCCGTTGGCCGTTAGCCAGAAAACCCGGAACCTGAATTCGACTATCACCATCTTGCTAACGGCCAACGGCTAAAGGCTAGCGGCTGCGAGCGAAGCGAGCACGATATGAGCAAGCCCGTCAAAAACCTGATCGCCGACGCGTACAAGCGCGAGTTCGACGGCCTCACCGGCGCCGTCCTCATCGACATCCGCGGCGTCGAGGCCAACGACAACAACGCCCTGCGCACCGACCTGTCCGGCAAGTCCATCCGCGTCCGCGTCGTCAAGAACAGCCTCGCCCGCAACGTCTTCAAGGGCGGCGACCTCGAACCCCTCACCGACTACCTCGACGGCCCCGCCGCGATGGTCTTCCCCGTTTCGGAGGACAACTCGGTCGTCGGCGTGGCCCGCGAGCTGATCGACTGGGCCAAGAAGCTCGAGAACATGGAGTTCAAGGGGGCCGTGCTCGACGGCATGGCCTTCGGCCCCGACGAGATCAAGAAGCTCTCGGAGTTCCCCACCAAGGAAGAAGCCCAGGCCAAGGTCGTCCAGATCCTGCTCACCCCCGGGCAGAAGCTGGTCGGGTCGATCCTCGCCCCGGGCCGGAACCTCGCCGGCATCCTCAAGACCATCCAAGACAAACTCGAAGCCGGCGAAACCATCGAGAAGGTTGCCTAACCCAAACTTTTATTGTTCATTGATCGATCTCGGACTGGCCCCGCGGGGTTAAATCGTCGGCGTTCGACGACCTATCCGGGACGCAACGATTCGGAGTGTTAGCTATGGCAGAAGCAGCGATTGCAGAACTCGGCGACAAGCTCGTCGGCCTCACCCTCAAGGACGCCGTCGACCTGGCGGACTACCTCAAGGAAACCTACAACATCGAGCCCGCCGCCGGCGGCGCGGTGATGATGGCCGGCCCCGCGGCCGGCGGCGGCGAAGAAGCCGCCGAAGAGAAGACCGAGTTCGACGTCGTCCTCAAGGCCGCCGGCGACAAGAAGATCCAGGTCATCAAAGCCGTCCGCGAAGCCACCGGCCTGGGCCTCAAGGAAGCCAAGGAGATGGTCGACGGCGCCCCCGCTACCGTCAAGGAAGCCATGCCCAAGGAAGAGGCCGACGCCCTCGCCGAAAAGATCAAGGAAGCCGGCGGCGAAGTCGAGCTCAAGTAGCCCCCCGCCGCCCCGGAATTTTTCAACCCCACGAAGTGGGGTTAAAGAGCAGCGAAAAAAGCCCCGTCGCGATGCGGCGGGGCTTTTTCGTTGCCGCGGGGTGGGTGGGACGCAACAGACAAGTTGGTTTTTATCAGTTGTGAGCGACCAGAGCAGTTAAACTCACCAGATGGATGGGCCTAGCTTGGTTCTCTTCGCGCTGCTGTGGACAAGCGTGGCGGCAGCCGTCATCACGCTGGTGATCCGCTCCGGTTGGTTGAGG
>JBCBSA010000263.1:0-4470 GCA_039819425.1 Planctomycetota bacterium | reverse complement strand
TGAGCCCACCTCGCCGTGCGACACTCCCGGTTCGAGTCCCCCGCGTCGCCGGTCGAGGGCAAACGGCCCACGCCCCCGGGAGCTTTCCAAAATCTTCCGGGGACACCCTCGGAAGTCGCGCTTGCCGCGGCCCGCTTCCGGGGGGGGCCGCGGAGCCCGCTCTTTGGCAATTTGGTGCAAGCCGAGGTCAGATGTGGATCGCCCGCCCCGCGACGCCGAGGGCGGCTTCCTTCACCGCTTCGTTGAGCGTCGGGTGGGCGTGGCAGGCCCGGGCGATGTCTTCGCTGGTGGCGCCGAAGGCCATCGACGTGGCGCACTCGGCGATGAGGTCGCCGGCGCTTTTGCCGATGATGTGTACGCCGATGACGCGGTCGGTCAGCGCGTCGCAGAGCATCTTGACCATGCCCTGGGGCTGGTCGATCGCCCGCGCCCGGCCGTTGGCCATGAACGGGAACACGCCCTTGCTGTACGGCCGGCCCTCTTCCTTGAGCTGCTCCTCGGTGAAGCCGACGCTGGCGATCTCGGGGTGCGTGTAGACCACCGACGGGACGGTGTGGTAGTCGATGTGGCCGTGGCCCGTGGCGATCATCTCGACGCAGGCGACGCCCTCTTCCTCGGCCTTGTGGGCCAGCATCGGCCCGGGTACGCAGTCGCCCACCGCGTATACCCCCGGCACCCCCGTCTCGAAACGGTCGTTCACCTCGATCTGTCCCCGGGCGTTTGTCGATAGCCCGATCTTGTTCAGGTTCAACCCCTCGGTGCTGGGCTTGCGCCCCACCGCGACCAGCACCCGGTCCGCCTTCACCGCGCTCGCCCCGTCCCGCTCCACGGTAACGCCCGTCTTGGTCGTCTTCACGCCCGTGACCTTGCTGCCCAACTCGAACTTGAGCCCCTGCTTCTTGAACACCTTCAGCGACTCGGCCGCCAGCTCGTCGTCCATCCCCGGCAAAATCCGGTCGAGGTACTCCAGCACCGTCACCTCGCTGCCCAGCCGCCGCCAGACACTGCCCAGCTCCAGCCCGATCACCCCCGCCCCGATCACGACCAGCTTCTTGGGCACCTCGGGGTAGGCGATCGCGTCGGTCGAGGTGTCCACCCGGTCCTGCGACAAGTCCACCCCCGGCAGCGTCGCGGGCACCGAGCCGGTGGCGATGATGACGTGCTCGGCGGTGATTTTGTCTTTCCCGACTTGGACGGTGCGGTCTTCGTTGAACGACGCCGTGCCGTGGTAGTTCTTGACCTTGTTCTTTTTAAACAGAGAACTGATCCCGCCGGTGAGCGTCTTCACGACGCCGTCCTTGCGGGCGAGCATCTTGGAGACGTCGAGTCGGATGTCACCGACGGTGATGCCGTGGTCGGCGAAGTGCCTGGTCGCGTCTTCGTACCGCTCGGACGAATCGAGCAGCGCCTTCGACGGGATGCACCCCACGCGGAGGCAGGTGCCCCCGAGCGCCGGCTTCCCGCCGACCTCGCCTTTGTCCACGCAAGCGACGTCGAGCCCGAGCTGCGCCCCCCGGATCGCCGCGACATAGCCGGCCGGGCCGGCCCCGATCACCAACAGGTCGTGGGTCTGATCTGCCATGCCCTCAGTCTATCTCTTCCGAGGTCTGGCGGGTTCGGGGGCGGCCTTGCGGGTGCGTCCCAACAGCACAAACGCCCCGCACACCACCAGCACACCCACGCCCGGCTCGGGAACCACCACGCCCCAAGAAGCCAGGGCCGACAAGGTCTCGGCGGACACCCCTTCACTCCTCAGCAGATCGTTGGCGAAGAGATCGAGGTCCGTCACGTCCACGTCGCCGTCCAGGTCCAGGTCCCCCAGGGCGTCGTCGCCCTCCGACAGCAGGCTCCGGCCAAACAGGTCGAGGTCAACAACATCCACGTCGCCGTCCAGGTCCAAGTCGCCCAACGACCCGGCCACGCTGGCCCGCAGCACCACGTTGAGCGTCTGCCGCGCCTGGGCCCCCAAAAACTCTGACCCGTCAGCGGTCTCGATCGTCACGAACGCCGAAGACCGGCCCAACCCGGTCGCCTCAAAATCAAACAGCAGCTCCAGGGAGCCGTCGACCAGAACGCTGCCCAGCGACGACGCGTCGAACCCAAAAGCCTCGGACCCCGCGAGCGTCACGTCGGTGATGTCCAGCGACGCCTGCGCCGAACCGACCCGTTCGTTGAACACGGTGACGCCCCCCGCGGCCGGCGTCTCGCCCAGGATCAATCGGCCGAAGTCCAGCTCGTAAAACAACGCGTCCGCTTCCGGGTCACCGAACGTCGCGTTCGCCCCCGCCACCACGAGGACCGAGACGTCGTCGGTGAACGTGCCGTCCTGCACCGCCTGGCTCGTGCCGGTGATGCCGACGCCCGCGTCGAACAAACCGACCTCGCGGGTGTCCAACCCGATCGCGACCATCTCTGATGAACCCGCCGAGACCTCGCCGCCGCCGGTGCCGATCGCGGCCCCGGTGCCCGAAAACACAAAGTCCAGTTCGTCCGCCCCGTTGGGCCCCGAAACCGGCGCGACGTTTTCGACCCGGTACTCCAAACCGGCGCCGCTTCCCTGGATGACCGCGACCAACGGCTCTTCCGCCAGCGGCGTCACCCGCATCCACGCCGGCAACTGATAATCGGCGAACAGCGGCAGGTGATCCGACGCGTTACGCAACGCCTGTTTCTCCGCCGTCGACAGCTGCGGGTCGGTCGACTGCGTGACCGACCGGTTGTAGAGGTTCCCGCTGTTGCCCACGATCGTGTACGAATGCTCCAACCCCGAATTCCCCTCGCCCCTCGGCCCGATGTAGGCGAAGCCTTCCCCATCCAACGCGTCGAGCGACACGAGTTGCAGGTCGAACCGGTCGTCGATCTCGCCGCTGCTGTGGGTGTGCACGTCGCGGAACGCGCTGTTGTTCTTGTACGTGCCGTAGCGCCGCACCGGGTCGTCGGCCTCGGCCCGCCCGCCGGCGCTCGTGAAATTGGAAAAACCGCCCTCGCTGCTGTTGCGGATGTTGAAGTCGCCCGTGTACAGCACGTTGAGCTGGTCGGCCCCGGGACGCAGGCCGTCGGCGTTGGCGCGGAAACCCGCCGCCGCGATGGCCCGGCGGTCCTCGTCGCTGAGCTGGTTGCCGCTCGGGCCGTCGCCTCCCGCCTTCAGGTGGAAGCTGTAGACGCTGAAGACCGCGTCCTCGGACGCGTACCCCTTGGGCCGCAAATCAAACCGCCGAGCCGGCCGTGGGTCCCCGATCACGGTCGCGCTGCCCACCAGGTCATACGCCGAGGCGTTGTACACGATCCCCACCGGCAGGCTCGACCCCGCGTTGCTCCACACGTAGTCCGACCCCGGGTTAAGCGCTTCCAACGCCGACGCGAAGAACGACGACGTGCCGCTGTTGGTCTCCTGCAGCGTCACCACGTCCGGCACCACCGCCAACCCGTTCACTTCGTAGTCCGCGATGGCCGAGAGCACCGTGCCGTAGTCGCTGTCGGACGCCTCGCCCCGCAGCACGTTCCAGTTCACGACGCGAACCTGCGCTGCGCCCGTCCCCGCCCAACCCAAAAGAACGCCGATCAGCAACCACAGCCTCGGCGAAAATATGAAACGGGAACATTCCGATGATCCACAAGCACGCATCAATGAGCACCATTTACAAGGAAACAAACCACAAGCCGGTCACCGGCGTAACCGCCAACGATTCCCTCTTCGGCCGCAACCGCCGAATACACCCTCATGCTCCACCCCCCATCCCAGACGCCAGACCCACGTCACTTGGAGACGCAAGACAAGGCCAATGCCCAACCGTGAATAATAAGTCGGCGAGGGCCCTCTCGCCCTCGCCGACCGGCGATCTAAATCTCTCCCACACCGATTAATCCGTATCAATCGACATTCCGTGTTCGCCAACGGTCGCGGACACGGGCCGATCAGCCGTGGCGGCGACGCATCATCGCTCCGCCAGCCAACAACGCGAATGCCGCGGCCGTGCCGGGTTCAGGGATCACCCCGGAGACCGGGACCGTTACCGGGGTCGCGTCGCCCACCGCGACCGAGAACGACCCGTTGAAGGTAGCCAACGAACCGTTCGGGATCACCAGCTGTACCAACTCAATCGACTCCGTGGCCGCGATATCAAACACCGCCCGCAGCGAGGTCTCATCCTCGAACGGCGTCTCGAAAGCGGCGCCGGGAGCACTCGCGATCACCGTGATATCACCGGGGGCCAGAAGGAACTGCGAATCCTGCAGCACGTTGGCCCCGTCGCCCAAGAACGCCCCGTCGCTGACGGAATCAAAGATCGTCTCCAGGTCAAAAGGATTCACCTGGTTCAACTCCCCGAAGAAGCCGACGGCAGCCGACGACCCGAAATCGACCGCACCGATCGTCCCCTCGCTGGCCGAGAAGGTCAGCGTGAACGTGGTCAGCGAGTGCTCCCGGCGCCGCTTTCGAGACGCCGTTCGAGGATGAGACCTCGCTGCGGG
>JBCBSA010000262.1:0-4488 GCA_039819425.1 Planctomycetota bacterium | reverse complement strand
GGCATCGTCAGGTTCTTGAGGATCGACGTCGCGAACGGGTTCGGCTTCTGGAAGATCATCCCCACGTCTCGCCGCAGCGTCACCGGGTCGCACGACCGCTCGAACACGTCGTGCCCCGCCACCCGGGCCGACCCCGTCACCGCGCAGCCCGGCGTCAGATCCGTCATCCGGTTCAGGCTCGCCAGGAAGCTCGACTTGCCGCAGCCCGACGGCCCGATCACCGCCGTCACCCGGCCCGACGCCACCTCCAAGTCCACGTCCCGCACCGCCGGCCGCCCCTCGTACGACACCGTCAGACAGCAGCTGCGGATCGCCGGCTCAGCCGCTACCGCCGCGGCGTTCGCCGCCGCGTCCAGGGTTTCGGTCAATCGAAGCGGGATCGCCGCTGCTTCTGCCGTCATACGCTCACGACCTTTCCACGCAAAAACGAGACGCCAGCAGCGACGCCGACAGGTTGATCAACAACAGCAGCCCCAGCAACACCAGCGCCGAAGCATACGCGTTGCCGTCTCCGCCCGGGACGTTCATCGAAAGATCGAAGATGTGGATCGAAAGCGCACGCCCCGAGTCGCCCAGGCTCTCGGGCATCCGGTCGACGAACCCGCTGGTGAAGATCAGCGCCGCCGTCTCCGCCCCCGCTCTTCCCACCCCCAGCGTCAGCCCCACCACCAGCCCAGGAAGCGCCCCCGGAAGCAAGACCCGGAACAGGGTTGTGGTGCGCGACATCGCCAGCGCCGCCGCCGCCCGCCGGCGCTCCTCCGGCACCGCCCGGAACCCCACCTCCGCCGACCGCACGAAGATCGGCAGCACCATGCACGCCAGCGTCAACCCCCCCGCCGCGATCGAGTACCCCATCCCCAGCACCTGACAGAAAAACACGTTCCCGAACAGCCCGAACACGATCGACGGCACCCCCGCCAAGACGTCCAAGCTCCGCCGCACCCCCCGCGCCCAAAACCCTTCCCCCGCTTCCGACAGCACCACCGCCGCGGCCAGCCCGATCGGCACCGCCGTCGCCAGACACACCGCCAGGATCAGCCCCGTCGACACCAGGATCGGGCCCACGCCCCCCGCCCGCCCCGTATCCAACGGCTCGGCCGTCAGAAACGCCCACGACAACTGGCCTACCCCGCCGATCACCAGGTCCCCCACGATCCAGGCGAACACCCCCACCACCAGCACCGCCGACGCCCACACCATCGCCGCCGCCACCCCGTCGGCCACGCCCCCCCGCCTCATGCCACTCACCGTCGATTCAGCCAACCGCCACCCCCTGACGCACCCACTTCCGGGGGCGGGGCGAACCAAACCGCGACGCGACACCCACCAACCCCACCACCACCGCCAGCAGCATCAACCCCGTCACGAACAACGCCGAGCGGTGCGCTCCAAACGCGTACCCCATCTCCAGCGCGATGTTCGCCGTCAGCGTCCGCACCGGCGCGAACGGCCCCCCGGAATCGAAACCCGGCAACTGCACCACGTTCCCGCACACCATCAACACCGCCATCGTCTCCCCGATCGCCCGCCCCGCCGCCAGCAACGACGCCGTCGCGATCCCCCCCCTCGCCCCCGGAATCACCACCCGCCACAGCACGGCCCACCGTCTCAGCCCGAGCGCCGCCGCCCCCCGTACCTGCGCCCCCGGGACTTGTCGAAGAGCGGCTTCTGACAGCAGCGCGACGGTCGGCAGCACCATCACCGCAAGGATCAACGTCCCCGCCAGCAGACTCGCCCCCGGCGGCCGCCACCGCCCTAAAAGCGGCACCAGCGTCACCAACCCCCAGAACCCGTACACCACCGACGGCACCCCCGCCAGCAACTCCAACACCCGCCGCGTCACCACCGCCACCGGCCGCGGCGCGTACCACCCACAGAACACCGCGACAAGCAACCCCAACGGCCCCGCCAACAGCAACGCCCCCCCCATCGCCAACAACGACGCCATCACCATCGGCACCACATTGAACCGCCCTTCCGACGGGTGCCACGACGCGTCCCTCACGAATCCCGCGAAGCCGATCTCCCCGAACGCCGGCCAAGCCTCCCACACCAGAAACCCCCCGATCAGAAGCACCACCGACCCCGACGCTCCCGCGCCCAGCCAAAGCCCCGCCGTCAGTACGGTGTCGTTAACGCGCGGCGACAAACGACTGCCCTTCGATCAGGTCCGTCACCGCCGGCGACAACGCGTATTCGACAAACGCCTCCGCTAACGCCGACGCCCCGTCTGGCACCACCAGAATCATCGGCCGACGCACCGGAAACACCCCCGACACCAAGTTCTCCCGCGTCGGTGCCACCTCGCCCAGCGGCAGCAGTTTCAAAGCCGTGCCCCGCTCCGCCTCGAACGCCGCCAGCCCCAACGACATGTAGACGATCGCGTCCGGATTCGCCAACACCTGCTTCACGCATTCCTGGTTCGCCCCCGCCACCAGCGACGCCACCACGTCCGACCCCGACATCTCAAAGTAATCTAAAAATTGGTCCGTCTCTGCCCGCCCCTCGGCCCGCGTGATCACCGTGATCGGCCGATCGTTGCCGTCGACCGCCGACCAGTTGTCGATCTCGCCCCGGTAGATCGCTTCGAGCTGCTCGTTTGAAAGCTCCGACACCGGATTATCCGCGTGCACCACGAACGCCAGCCCGTCCGACGCCAGCAGGTGCGCTGTCACCCCCGACGCCTCCTCGGACTTCAACTCCCGCGACGACATCCCGACATCGGCCAGCCCGTTCTTCGCGCCGGCGATCCCCTGCGACGACCCCCCGCCCTGCACGTCGATCCGCACTCCGGGGTGCAACGCCTCAAACCGCTTGGCGATCTCCGACGCCACCGGCCGCACCGTCGTCGACCCCACCAGCGTCAGCCGACCCGACAGCCCTTCATCACCGCCCGCCACCCCGCCGTTCGATTCACCGCAGCCGGCCAGCGACCCCAGCAACAGACCCACCGCCCCCAACCACACCAAGCCGTCACGTCGCATGACCGAACTCCTGAGCAAACACACCAGCGCCCCGGCAGATCCCTCCGCCACAACCTAACGCCAGTCGCGGCAAAGATGAAGCGTAATTCATACAAAAATTATTCCGCCGCCCCCGGAAGCCCCGGAAACGACAGCCGGCAGCACCCCAGATCGATCGTCCCCGCCCGATCCGGGTCTTGCAGCGACTCCGCCACCCGGTACACCACCGCCTTGCCGTCGCGTTCCGCCGTCACCAGCCCCGCGTCTCGCAGCACCCGCAGGTGGTGCGACAGCAGGCTCTGTTCCACCCCCAGGCTCTCGTTCAGCTCCCCGACCCGCCGCGGCCCGTTCATCAGCTGCATGACCACGCCCAGCCGCGTTCCGTCGCCCAGCACCCGAAACAGCTCCGCGCCGTCGCCCGTCCCACACGTCGCGTTCGCCTTGGTCATCGCGTGCCGGCTCCCAAACCCTCTCCACCCCACGCCCGCTCGGCCTCAGTCCCACAAACGCTCCAACTCGCCGTACGTCACCGCCTCCCGCGATACCGCCAACCACGCCGCCCGCTGCCCGCCCGTCGGCGTCGGCACCGGCAGCTGCGCCACCCCGATCACCCGACGCATCACCTCCGTCCCCGCGTACCCCGCCAGCGCGTCTTCCGACAGCGGCTGCCCCCCCGCCTCCCGATACGCCTCCAGCCAACGCTCGGCCGTCTCCCAAGGCTCGCCCGCCAGCACCAGGTGCGCCAGCGCCACCGCCACGTCGAACGCCGGGTCCCCGTAGAAACAGAACTCCGGGTCGATCACCCGCGTCCCCTCCGCCGTCCGCAGCCAGCTGCCCGGGTAAAAATCTCCGTGCAGCAGGCAGGACCCGCCCGTCAGATACCGCTCGCCCCACCCCCGCACCGCCGCGACGTACTTCTCGTCGTTTTGCAACGCCGCCGCCGCCTCGGCCAACCCCGGCTCGAATTCGTCCAGCGGCAACTCCAGCTTGCCCGACAGCGGCAGGTCGAAGATGTGGGCGTGGTTGAGCCGACGCATCGCCCGGTTCGCCATCGCCGGGTCCGCCTCGCCGCGTGTCGCCGCGTGCAGCTCCGCCGACCACCCCGCCAGCGCCGCCACCTCGTCGTCCCGGATCGACCCGCCTTCGTACATCGTCGTGAAGTCCGACGCCTCGCCCAGGTCTTCCAGCACCAGCGTGTTCGACTCGAGGTCTGCCGCGACCAGGTCCGGCATCAACGTCGACACCGCCCCGATCTCCGAAGCCCGCCGGTAAAACCCGTGCTCAAACCGCACCCGCTCGGCCGGCGCCGCGATCGACGGGTACTTCTCCACCCACGGCCGGGACTGTTTCACCACCAGCGTCCGCCCGTCGCCGCCGTTTGGTTTGACCTCCACCCGCATCGTCAGGTTCATGTTGCCCTCCCCCGCCTTGGCAACGCCCACCACCGACTCGGACTCCCGCAACCACCCGCGCTCCCGCAGAAACGCTTCGACTTCGCCGGCCTGCTTCGGCTGGATCAGCCCGG
>JBCBSA010000261.1:0-4490 GCA_039819425.1 Planctomycetota bacterium | reverse complement strand
ATGCGAGGTCGGGGGCGTCGATCGTGAGCTGTCGGCCGTTGGCGTGGATGTCTACGGCGTTGCCGTCGGACTCCATGCGGAGGCGGCCGGAGACGTGGAGGGGGCGATCGTGGGTGTCGGGGATAGGGGCCACGGGTGGGTCGATCGCCGCGGCGACCGGCGGTCGTTGACCGCCGGCTATACGCCACGGCCGGAGTGCGAGGAGAAGGGTTACTTGTCGGCGAGGTCGCGGGTGCGGACCTTGAGGACGCCGTGCATCTTCCAGGTGGCGTGCTTGGCCTGATCGCCGGTGGAGGAGGGGACCCGGACGGTGAAGTCTTGGAAGTCGTAGGTGATCTCGGCGTTGCGGCCGGTGAGTTTGTCGTAGAGGCCGGCGGCGAGTTCGGGCCAGGTGTGGGTGTCGGACATGGGGGGCTCCTGGGAGGGCTGAGATAATTTACGGACACTAGGCGGGTTCATTGAAGGTTTTCTGGGGCCTAGTGTTGTTCATGCGAGTTTTGGTCACGGGCGCGACGGGGTATATCGGGGGGCGGCTCACCCCGCGGCTGTTGGCACGGGGGCACGAGGTGCGTGTGCTGGTGCGGGAGGCGGACCCGGTGAAGGGTCGGCCGTGGGAGCACGAAGTCGAAGTGGTGCAGGGAGACTTGCTGAAGCGCGAGACGCTGGCGGCGGCGGTGTCGGGGGTGCAGGCGGCGTACTACCTGGTGCACTCGATGTATGGGGGCGCGGACTTCGCGCAGCGGGACCGGGAGGCGGCGGCGAACTTCGTGGCGGCTGGCCGGGCGGCGCCGGGCGGGGGGCCGGGTCATGTGATTTATCTGGGGGGGCTGGAGCCGAAGGGGGAGCCGACGCGGAGCGGTCACCTGCGGAGCCGGGCGGAGGTGGGGCGGGTGTTGGCCGAGGGATTCGTTGATGGGGTCACGGAGTTCAGGGCGGGGCCGATCATCGGGTCGGGGTCGGCGAGTTTCGAGATGGTGCGTTACCTGACGGAGCGGCTGCCGGTGATGGTGACGCCCAAGTGGGTGAAGACGCGGGTGACGCCGATCGCGGTGCGGGACGTGTTGGCGTATTTGGAAAGCGCGCTCGGGGTGGGGCCGTGCGGGACGGTGGAGATCGGGACGGAGACGCTGACGTTCAAGGCGATGATGCGGGGGGTGGCGGCGGAGCGGGGGCTTCGGCGGTGGATTATTCCGTTGCCGTTGCTTGCGCCGAAGCTGGCGGCGCGGTGGGTGGGTTTGGTGACGCCGATCCCGAATGCGCTGGCGGTGCCGTTGGTGGCGGGGGTGACACAGGACCTGTTGGCGGACACGTCGAAAGCGGAGCGGTTGTTTCCGGGGGTGCGGCCGATCGGGTACCGGGAGGCGGTGCGGTTTGCGCTGACGAAGATCGAGCGGGGGGAGGTGGAGACGCGTTGGAGCTCGGCGGCGGTGGTGGGGGCGAAGGCGTCGGAGGCGGCGGTCGATACGCTGCACGAAGACCGGGAGGGTCTGGCCCGGGACCAGCGGACGCTGGGGGTGGACGTGCCGGCGGAGCACGTGTTCGCGGCGGTGTGCGCGATCGGGGGGGACAACGGGTGGTACGTGTACCGCTGGGCGTGGTGGCTGCGGGGGTTGGTGGACGCGCTGCTGGGCGGGCCGGGGCTGCGTCGGGGGCGTCGTCATCCGGACGAACTCTTGGAGGGCGAGGCGCTGGACTGGTGGCGGGTGGACGAAGTGACACCACCACTTGCGGGGCCCGAGGGGCCGGGCCGTGGGCTGCTGCGTCTGCGGGCGGAGATGCGGGTGCCGGGGCGGGCGTGGCTGCAGTGGGAGGTGGCCCCCGGAAGAGCGGAGTCGGGGGATGAGGTGTGCACGGTGCTGTGTCAGACGGCGTTGTTCGAGCCGCGGGGGCTGCCGGGGACGCTGTACTGGTACGCGTTGCTGCCGGCACACGGGTTTATTTTCTCGGCGTTGTTGCGGGCGTTGGAGCGGGAGGCGCGTGCGCGGTGGGAGCGGGCGGAGTCGGACTTGGAGGCGAAACGGGCCTCGGCAGACCCCCCGTCTCACGCGGACGAGATGCCGGGGGCGGTGTCGGCGTGAGGGGCGACCGGGCTTCGACGCGGCGGGGTAACGACCGGCAGGCGACGCTGCCGCGGAAGGTGTGCGCGGCCTGCGGCCGAGAGTTCGTCTGGCGGAAGAAGTGGGAGCGGGATTGGGAGGCGGTGAAGTATTGCTCGAAGCGGTGTGCGAGGGAGGGGTAGGAGCCCACGGATTGAATCCCTGGGCTTCGGGGGGGGGTGTTCTTTGGGGGAGGGCGCGGTTAGTTGTCGAGGATTTCGCGGTAGGAGCCGTCGGGGTGGACGACGAAGAGCTGGTCGCGGGTGTCGCGGACGACGGCGTAGGCGTCGGGGGCGAGGGGGGTAGCGGGGGCCATGCGGTCGAGTCGGAAGCCGAGGCGGTGGGTCAAGCCGTCGGGGGTGACGAGGACGGCGGCGCCGCCGCGGGGGTCGGGGACGACGGCGGACCAGCCGACGGGTACGGTCTGGGCGAGGGTGAGCGGCTCGATGGCGTCGCGGATGACGTCTTCGAGCTGCCGGTCGTTCATACTCTGGATAAGGACGGGTTGGCGGACGTTGGCGTCGACGCGGTCGGCGGTCAGCCACAGCGAAACGCCGAGCGCGGCGAGAGCGACGGCCGGCAGCGCGACGCGGCGGGCGTTTCGGAACGGGGGGTCGGTTGGCATGAGGGTCTCCGTGGGGGCCGGCCCGGGCGGTGGGGAGCCGCCGTCGGGTGTATCGTAGGGGACGACGCCTGGAGCCCGAAGCGTGGTGTCCGTCAAGCCGAGGCATCCGTGACGTCGAGGCGTCGGTGAAGCCGAGCCGGGCGGTCCCGCCTAGCATCTGCTCGTCGGGATTTTTCAGAGGAAGCGATGAATAAGCAGGTTGTGATCGTGGGTGCGGGGCCGGGCGGGTTGGCGGCGGCGATGCTGCTGGCGAAGGCGGGGGTGTCGGTGACGGTGGTCGAGCGGCGGGACCGCGTGGGGGGGCGGACGTCGACGATCACGACCGACGCGGGGTATCGGTTCGACATGGGGCCGACGTTCTTCCTGTATCCGCGGATTTTGGAAGAGGTGTTTGCGATGTGCGGGCGGGACCTGCACCGCGAGGTGGAGATGGTGCGGCTGGACCCGCAGTACCACTTGGTGTTTGAGGGGGCTCCGAACCCCGGGGGCGGGGGCGGGATCGCGGGTGATATCCGGGCGACGCCGGACGTCACGCGGATGCAGGCGGAGATCGCGAAGCTGTCCGAGGCCGACGCGGCGGCGTTCCCGAAGTTCATCGAGGAGAACCGGCGGAAGTTTGATGCGTTCACGCCGATCCTTCAGCAGCCGTGGGAGAGATTGACGGATTACGTCAAGCCGTCGCTGATGGCGATGCTGCCGCTGGTTCGGCCCTGGGCGAGCGTGGACGGGGACCTGGGGCGGTACTTCCAAGACGAGCGGGTGCGGCTGGCGTTCAGCTTCCAGAGCAAGTACCTGGGGATGAGCCCGTTCAAGTGCCCGAGCCTGTTCACGATCTTGTCGTACCTCGAATACGACTACGGGGTGTTTCATCCGCTCGGCGGGTGCGCGGCGGTGAGCGAGGCGATGGCCCGCGTGGCGGCGGAGATGGGCGTGGACGTGCGGCTGGACGCGGAAGTCGAGTCCATGTCTTTTGCGGGCAAGACTTGCGACGGCGTGGTGGTCAACGGAGAACGGATCGAAGCGGATGCCGTGGTGGTCAACGCCGACTTCGCCCAGGCGATGACGACGATGGTGCCCGACGCGGTGCGGTCGCGGTGGACGGACGCGAAGCTGGAGAAGAAGAAGTACTCCTGCTCGACGTTCATGATGTACCTCGGCGTCGACGTGCCCCCGGAAGAGCTGGCGGAACGCGGAGTGAATGACGGAGGTTTAGAGCACCACACGATCTTCCTCGCCCACGACTACCCGAAGAACCTCGACGAGATCGAGAACCGCCACGTGCTGTCCGACAACCCGTCGGTCTACGTCCAGCACCCCGGCAAGACCGACCCGACGATGGCCCCCCCCGGAAAGAGTGCGCTGTACGTGTTGGCCCCGGTCACGCACGAACACGAACGGGTCGATTGGTCGCGCGATCTCGAGCCGTTCCGCCGCCGCGTGTTCGGCCAACTCGCCAAGCTCGGGCTCGACGGGATCGAAGACCGCGTCGAGTACGAGAAAGTCCTGACCCCGCGGTCGTGGCGGCAAGAGATGAACATCTACCGCGGGGCGACGTTCAACCTCGCCCACAACCTCGGCCAGATGCTGCACCTCCGCCCCCGGAATCGGTTTGAGGATTTGGCCGGGGTCTACCTGGTGGGCGGGGGGACGCACCCGGGCAGCGGGTTGCCGGTGATCTACGAGGGGGCGCGGATCACGGCGAAGCTGTTATTGGATGATCTGGGGATGAACAGCGATTGGGACGCGCCCGAGCCGGCGACCGCGACGCC
>JBCBSA010000260.1:0-4531 GCA_039819425.1 Planctomycetota bacterium | reverse complement strand
ACGATGGGTGCAGCGGCTCGGGCTGGAGTGGGCCCACCGGCTGGTGCAGGAGCCGCGTCGGCTGGCGCGGCGGTACCTCGTGGACGGCATTCCTTTTGCGGTGGTTTTGTTATGCTCCAGCCTGCTCAAGCGTGTGGCGGTGCCCAAAGCCCGGCTAAGCCGTCCCCCGGAAGCACGAGCCATCCCGGAAGCACGAGACGGGACGCCCGATGGGGAGAAGGAAAACGGCCCGCACGACGCGGGCGTGTCGGGGGGCGGAGCATGATGCGGACCGAGCGGACCCCCGAAAAACAAGAACTTTTACGGGATGGCGATTTATTGCTCGCTTCGGCGGCTGAACTGTGTCATGCTTGGGTCGAACTGCGGGAGAGAGGGAGCCGGTTCGATGTTGTTTAAAATCGCCGACCAGCGTGTGATCCAGACCGGGGCGAACGGCCTGGCCCGGCTGGGGCATCAGCTCTCGGACCTGCGGGCGGTGGTGCTGCTGGCGGGGTCGGTGCGGGTGAACCAGCTGCGCAAGGCGACGGGCCGGAGCGCCCTGGAGATGCCGGTGTCGGAGAACCGGTCGGTGCTGGACTGCTGGCGGGAGCAGCTGGTGACGCTGGCCGAGCAGATCGGGATCGAGCGGCTGCCGGTGCGGGTGATGGTGGACCGGGCCAGCGGGATGCGGCCGGGGGTGACCAAGCACGGCCCGGTGGAGCTGTCGATCGAGATGGATCCGTCGGAGTTCCGGGGCACGGGCGGGCTCTTGTCGGACTTGGCCAAGGCGTACCGGGACGACGACCTGATTCTGGTGACGCACGCGTCGCAGCTGCTGTTCGAGCCGCTGGCGGAGATCGCGGGGGGGATGGCCGAGGCGAGCGCGGACGTGGCGATGGTGTGCGACGCGTCGGGGGTGCCCAGCGGCCTGATGCTGATGCGGTGCGGCTGCCTGCGGGAGATCAACCCGGTGGGGTTTGTGGACCTCAACGAGCAGGCGCTGCCGTCGATCGCACAGGATCACGACGTCCGCGTCGTGCGTTACCACCAGCCGACGGCCCGCTCGCTGCGCACGCTGTCGACCTACCTCGAGACGCTGCGCGAGTTCCACCACCGCCAGAACGGCCACCAGGCCAACGGCCGGGTCCGCGAGGACTGGGAGAAGACCTTCGGCATCGTCGAGCGCGGGGCGCAGGTCCACGAGCGGGCGGTGATCCACGACTCGGTGGTGCTGGCCGGGGCGCAGGTGGGGGCGGACGCGGTGTTGGTGCGCAGCGTGGTGTGCCCGGATGTGGTGGTGGGGCCGGGCCGGTCGGAAGTGGATCGGGTGGTGGGGTGAATTCGGCGTGGTGGAGGCGGCCGTCAGTTGGTTATTCCGGCTGGCGTTGGCGCGTCGATCGGCGGCGGCCGTGGCGGCCGGTGGTAATGTGATCCCCCATGAACTCGCGGCGACTGAAGAAGAACGGCTGGACGATGTGGCACGCGGTGTCGGCGGCGGTGATGCTGATCTCGGCGCTGGCGGTGACGTGGCGGGGCTGGGCGCAGATTATTGAGCTGGGGTTGAGCCGGGCGGTGGCGGGGCACGTGTTTCTGGTGCCGGTGGTGGCGACGTTTCTGGTGTGGGTGCGGCGTCGGCGGATGTTGTTGTGTCGGCCGTCGGGCTCGCTGCCGGGGCTGGTGATGGCGGGGGTGGGGGCGATGGCGTTCGTGTACGGCGACAAGCGGGTGCACCCGTGGCTGTTCCACGGCGGGGCGGTGCTGCTGCCGACGGGGTGCGTGGTGGCGATCCTGGGCCGGCAGGTGTTCCGGGCGTACCTGCCGGCGTTCGTGGTGCTGTTGGCGTTGATCCCGCCGCCGATCGCGTGGGCGGAGAAGTTCGCCCAGCCGCTGCAGGTGGCGACGGGCCGGCTGACGTGCTGGCTGTACGACCTGGTGGGCTCGACGGCGCAGCTCAACGGCCAGCAGCTGCGGATCGGCGACGCGTCGGTGCGGCTCGACGACGTGGCGGCGGGGCTGCCGATGGCGTTGTCGCTGGCGCTGGTGAGCTACGGGTTCGTGTTCGGCACGCCGCTGCGGATGTCGGTGCGGCTGGCGATCCTGCTGATCAGCCCGCTGTCGGCGATCGTGTGCAGCGCGGTGGCGGTGGCGGGGACGTTCTGGCTGTACGAGGGGCTGTCGCAGGAGCGGGCGGACCTGTGGCTGCGGGTGGGGGAGTGGGTGATGCTGTTGGTGGCGTTTATGCTGCTGGTGGCGGCGGTGCGGATGCTGACGTGGGCGTCGGTGCCGGTGCGCCACTACACCCTGGCTTACGACCAGTAGCCCCCCGGAAATCAACCCCCCGGAAATCACCCCCGGAAATCAACCCCCCGGAACCCCGGGGGTGACCCTCCAAAAGCGCGACCCCGGGGCGCTCACGCTGAATATGCACACGCCCGCGGACGCTTCGGGCCGATAACAACGGGACGGGGTGGCCGCCGCCCCGCCTCGCCCCGCTCGCTTGGCTGCGGAGGCGAAAATTGGTCGTCCGGCTCGGCCCGACATGCGTATACAATGCGTGCTACGCGGGGGTTCAACCTCACCCAACCGATGGTCGAAGTTGAAGGGGAAGGCGCCCCGCGCACGTTGCGGGGGTGCCGGGGGACGGCTCGGACCGCCGGCCCGCCCGTCCGACCGTCTGTGTGAGGCCGCGGGATGATCGCTCCCTATCCAGATCCAGACGACCCCCAAGCCCCAACGGCCCGCCCCACGCCCCCCACACACGGCCCGACACCCGCTCCGTCGGCCCCAGGAATCGGGAAAAGCTCGATGAGTGACGAACTGAACTTCAACGTCCCCGGAACCCCCGGGAGTCCCGGACCCTCCGGCGGCGCCGCCGCGACCGCGGGCGGCGGGGAAGACTCGTCCCGGCGGCGGGCCCAGCTGGTCGCCCTCCTGCGCGGCCGGCTGCACTGGGCGGTCCTCCTGTCGGTGCTCTTCGGCGGGGTGCTGGGCTACCTCGGCTACATCAGCGTCGTGCCGATGTTCCGCAGCTCGGGCACCGTCATCGTCGGCCGCGAACGCCTGCTCTTCGACGCCGGCGGCGGGCCGATGCTCGACACCGGACGGTGGCGCAGCTTCATCCGCCAGCAGGACCAGCTCATCAAGAGCGCCAACGTCGCCGAACGCGCGATGGCGTCCGACGTCTGGCAGTCCCGCCCCGACGACGCCCCCGCCTGGACGCCCACCGAGTTCGCCCGCGCCATCGAGACCGAGATGGACGAACGCGACGACGACAACAACACCTTCGACATCTCTTTCGACGCCCCCGACGCCGAGACCGCGGCCTACGGCAACCAGGCCCTGCTCCAGGCCTACCGCGAAGAGTTCGCCTACGTCGCGTCCAACGAGCAGCTGGTCCGCCTCCAACGCCTCCAGTCCCAGCTCCAGAAGTCCGCCCTGGCCATCAAGCAGCAGGAAGCGCAGCGGCGCACGGTGATGACCGACACCGAATACCAGCAGATGAACCAGAACATCGCGGCGCTCAACGACCAGCAGATCGACCTGCGGTTCAAGCTCGACGAGGTCCGCGCCCAGCTTGAACTCCGCAACCCCGTCGTCGAGGGCCCCTCGACCAACCCCGCCGACCTGATCGCCACCGACCCGATCCTCGCCGACATGCAGGCCCAGGTCGAGGGGATCCGCGACGCCATGGCCGCCGGCGCCGCCAACGGATGGGGCCCGGGCCACCTCCGCATGCGCCGCCTCGAGGCCCAGCTCAACAACATCCGGCAGAAGATGGACACCCGCATCGAGCAGATGCTCGGCGACGCCGAGGGCCTGCTCCGCGACCAGGAATACGAGAGCCTCCGCAAGCTCGAGCAGCTCTGGCACCGCCAGCTCGTCGACGTCGAAGAGCAGCTCAACAAGCTCGCCGCCAAGCGGGCCGAGGTCGTGGGCATCGAGACCGAGATCGAGGCCCAGGAGGGCATCATCGCCCGCGCCCGACGCGAGATCGACGAGATCAACGTCGAGCTCGACGGCCTCAAAAACACCGTCCGGATCACCTCCGTCGGCGCCGTCCCCGCCACCCCGTTCAACTCCGGCAAGGCCAAGCAGGTCGCCGTCCTCGGCGGCATGGCCGGCACGTTCCTGGGCTTCGGGCTGGTCATGGGCGTCGGGCTCCTGGACCGCCGGCTCCGCCACGCCGGCGACGCCCGCATGGGCCTGGGCGACGTCCGCATGCTCGGCATCCTCCCCACCCTCCCCGAGAACTTCGCCGACCCCGAGCAGTCCGAAAAAGCCGCCCACGCCGTCCACCACGTCCGCACCCTCCTTCAGATCGCCAACCGCGGCACCGCCCGCGTCTTCGCCGTCACCAGCCCCGCCGCCGGCTCGGGCAAGTCGTCGCTTTCTGTGGCCCTGGGCCTGTCCTTCGCCGCCTCCGAGTCCAAGACCCTCGTCATCGACTGCGACTTGGTCGGTGCCGGCCTCACCCGCCGCGTCGGGGCCGTGGTCAACCGCTCGGTCGAAGCCATCCTCCGCGAAGACACCGTGCTCACCGACGAGCAGATCG
>JBCBSA010000259.1:0-4551 GCA_039819425.1 Planctomycetota bacterium | reverse complement strand
GCCGTGTCGCGTCTCATCGGCCGTGCGTCCGCCCTTCCCGCCGGCCACGCCGAGCACCCGCGGCGGCACCGACGGCCAGCAGCGTCAGCGCCGCGGTGGGTTCGGGCACGAGCGTATCGACCCGCACCGACTGCAGGCTAAGGTTCGCGTCGCTCGCCGAGAAGTTGATCACGACCTCGTCGACGCCCGGACCCACCACGAACTCGGCCAACTGAACTTCCAGCAGCGACAGAAAAGACACAAACGACGCGTCGGTGACCACGAACGAGCCGGGGGCACCGGGTGCGGGACCGGGGACGGTATCGAGGGTCACGTCGCCCAGGAAGCCCGCGCCCGCCAACGCGCCGTCGATCGCGGCTTCAACCACCGAGACCGGGGTAAACGTGTTGAACCCCGAGGCCACGCCCGCGGCGATCCCGAAGACCGCGTCGTCGAGGGCCGGCGGCGCGAACCCCCCAAACGGATCAAACACCGACGAGGCGTCTTCGAACAGCGTGACGACCGAGTCGAACGCGGCGCCGCCGTTCACCGTGGCGGTGCTCAGGTCCAGCGGCGCCCCCAGCGTTTGAAACTGCACGGCGACCTGGGTCGACTCGGCCGAGACCGCGATCGGCACGGTCACCGAGAACGAGGTCAGCGTGTCGGGGCTGTAGAGGTTGCCGGTGGTGGTCACCGTCAAGGTGGAGTCGGGGCCGGCCACGGCCACCGGGTTGCCCTGCGGATCGGTTTCGCCCACGACCGACAGCACCGGCGAACCGTTCGGATTAATCGCGAAGTTCTGGGCGCTGAAGCTGAAGGTCGGCCCTCCCGCCGGGTCAAGCACGAACGGCCCTTCGGGGGGCGTGGTGAAGTTGTCAAAGACCTGCACCGTCTCGGGGCTGTCCCCAAACGGGTCGATAAACAACGTCGAATCGCCGAGCTGGGCCGCTTCGCTCGGCGGAATGGCCTGGGCGTGGACGGGGTTGGCGAAGCCGACGGCAGCGGCCGCGGCTAGAAACAGGGGCAACGATTGATTGGCGCGGTGAAACATTCGAACCCTAACCTCCAAATCGGGGGATCTCCGTGATTCGCGTGCTCACCGAACAAACTAGTGGCCACGAGGGAGATCGGCCTTTATTGCGATCGAGTCGCATTTTAATAACTGGCGGTGGCTTGTCAAGTAAATGAGAATTGATCTTGATTTTGAGACCGTTCACCTCAAACCATGTCACACCAATGCAAGCTCCACGCCGTGGCTGACGGACAAAGCGGCGACACGTGCCGGTGATGTCTCACGGCTAGCCTGGCGGTGAGTGAATTCATCCAGGCAGACGCAGAGAATTAAGAACGAAAGCCGGCCCCACGAGGCTCAGCGAGGAAGATGGAAGAGCAACTTGAGCTTGGCAATCAATCCCGAAGCAAGCGGTTGGGCTAGCCCTTCGGCGGCGCCTCGACCCCGGACCAAGCGGCCACGACATCGGGCATGCGGTTGCCACGGACCTCGATCGCGTCGAGTTCGGCCGTCAATTCGGCGAGTTCGTCGGCGCTGAACCGCACGCCCGCGGCACCCAGGTTTTCCATCAGGTGGGGCCGCTGCGTCGTGCCGGGGATGGGCACCAGGGTCGGGCTTTGGGCCAGCAGCCAAGCGAGCGCGATCTGACCGCGTGTCGCCTGTTTCCGCTCGCCCCACGCCCGCAGCAGCTCGACGAGAGCCAGGTTGTGTTCCCGGTGTTCGGGGTCCATCCGCGACGTGTTGGCCCGGAAATCCGTGGGGGCGAAAGTCGTCGCCATGTCGATCGCGCCGGTCAAGAAGCCGTAGCCCAGCGGGCTGAAGGGCACGAAGCCGATGCCCAACTCGTCGCACAGCGCGAGCAGGCCGCTGCGTTCGGGGCCCCGCCAGAGCATCGAGTACTCGTTCTGCACCGCGGCGACGGGCAGGGCGGCGTGTGCGCGACGCAGGGTCTCGTGGCCCATCTCCGACAAGCCCCAGTGCAGAACCTTACCCTGATCCATCAGTTCCGAGACGGCGCCGGCGACGTCTTCGATCGGCACTTCGGGGTCGACCCGGTGTTGATACAGAAGATCGACCCGGTCGGTGCCGAGTCGTTGCAGCGAGTTTTCGACCGCCACGCGGATGTGGCCCGGGCGGCTGATCAAGCCCGGCTGCCACTCGCCGGTCTCCAGGTGGATATTGAATCCGAACTTGGTGACCACTTCGATCTCGTCACGAAAGCTCGCCACGGCCTCGCCCAGGATCCGCTCGCACTCGTGCGGGCCGTACGCTTCGGCACAATCGAAGTGCGTCACGCCGTGGTCGAACGCGGTGCGGATGACCTCGAGCTGCGCGTCGCGATTGGGGATCGTGGTGTGGAAGGTGCGGGCGTTGTTCTGCACGCCCAGGCCCAGGGCCGAGGTCTCCATGCCCCCCAGCATGCGGCGGCCCGCGCCGAGCGGTTTCCTCGCCTTGGCCCCCGCCGCTCCGGCCTGCGCAGACGCCCTCCCGCCCCGGACGCCAACGAGGGCGGCCGCCGCGACCCCGGCAGCCATGAACATACGACGTGTCGGTTTGAAGTTGAGTGACATCAATGACCTCTCGTGGAATACGGCAGCGGTGATCAAACAAAAACAGCCTGCCGCAAAGCATAGGCCACACCTCACCGAGGGAGCCGTTGACGCTTGATCGTCGCCGCGGGAAACACGCCAGCAACTACGAGATGTCGTTCGAATCGCCCAAACACTCCCCGGCCGACCTCGGCGACCCGATCACCTTCGACCTGCCCGGCCCCGAGCCCACCTCCCTCGCCCTCCTCGGCCCCGCCGGCCTCACCCTCGCCGCACGCCGCCGCCGGGCCTGAGACCAGTCAACACGACTCACCCAACAAGGCGGCCGCGAAAGAGGTCACCTTTCTTTTCGCCCGTCGGCGACCACGGCATATCCACCGAGAGCCGCAGGGCCGGATTCATCCGGCCACCCCCACGACCCCACAACTTGACAAAGAGCGAGCCCCACGGCCCGTCCCCCCGGAAGTGTGGCCACTCCGCGGGGAAACGTCTCGACCGTTCGGCCCTCGACCGTCGCGGGTCGGCTCCGACCCCGGGGGTTTCCGGCAAGGTGGTACCCCGGGCATCGCCACGTCCGACCCGATCAACAGCCGGCCTGATCCCGGGTCCATTCGCCACGGCGTTCTCCTTGCCTGGAAAGCCATCCGTCACGCGCCCGGGGGCCACATAAGAGGACGCACCGCCACCCAGGTGCGCACATCCCTTACGCCCAACCCCATCCCGTGACTGCTAACCCCTGCCGCGGCAGGGAAATAAACTTTTTTTGCCGACCCCTCATTTTTGTTTGAGTTGGCTGCTGAATTATGCGCGCTTACACAGTCATTAAGAAAGCTGGGGTAGGTCTTCGGGTCAAAAACGTACCTGTCCCGTTTTCTTCCCCCGTCTTCTTCCCCGTACCACCGAAAAAATAATTTTTCAGTACAACCCGCGATCCCTAACTGACAAGCTTTCGCTTGTTTGCAATATCCAGCACGTTATTCATCAGAAGCCGTTCCGAGAAGTGCCGATTCAAATGCCCCCATGATACGATGTCCAGCATCAATTCCTTGCACTACGTCATTCAGGGAAACTTGTGTTCCGGTAGTGTGCGACACCCTGTGCCGTGCACGAATCACAATATCGAAAAGCCTTACATCATTGTCATCGCACCCATGCTTAAAATCTTGCTTTACGTCTTCGCCAAAGTTTCCGAGATAACCTGAAAGTTCTGACTTCTGGACACTACGAAGAAGTTTTTTGGACATGGATTCAAAGAATGGTATTAACTTTTCACCCCCCAAGCTTCTTACTTTTTCTTGAGTTAAGACTCGTACGATATCCTCGATTTCAGAGGAAAAGACAACAACCAGAAATTGCGCAAGATACGATTCAACTGGCGACCCGACGAGGTCGTATTCCTTGAGGTGGTCTTGGATATCTTCTAAGGCAGTCTCAGATTTTAAGAGCTTGATTGGCATGTGAAGTCATCAGCCAAGAAGAAATTCTTTTGCAGTTTTAAAGCGTTTCTTAACAACGGAAGCATCGCTAGTGTTGTACGAAGTGTCGTTGATGAAGCCCGCGTCATTCTTCAATGCCTGATACCGTTTTGATATCGTATCTTTCGTTGCACCTGAGAATCTGTGTGCCAATGGCAAGATACTGTCCATAGCAGCCACATTCAGTCTTCCCCGCAAGTGAAATGGTTTTTCGCCGAGTTTATCCACAACTTCGTCGACTGCCTTGGTAAAAAACACACCTAACTTGTTGAGCGAATCCCCCTTGGTAGCATTTGATTCAGCTTGCTGAACTGCCATAAAGTTATTAAGAAAGCCCTTCATGGGTTTTTCATATTCACTGAGTGAATATCGCATTGCAAGTGTACGCAAGACGAACTCTACATCTCGTAGACGCTTTTGTTTTTTCGATTGACCTAGTAAAAGTCTCCAGGATTCAAGACCATTCAAGCGTTCAAGTAATTCATAAAAATCGCCGTGATAGATACTCTTGCGGATTTCCATTGGCGAAAGGACG
>JBCBSA010000258.1:0-4562 GCA_039819425.1 Planctomycetota bacterium | reverse complement strand
GGCGTCGTCGCCGAGCGTGCGGTCCTTGCCGGCCTCGGCGGTGTAGTGGGCGAGGAAATGCTCGGCCAGCATCGGGATGTCGCTGGGCCGGTCCCGCAGCGCGGGCATCTCCAGGTTCACCACGTTGATGCGGTAGTACAGGTCTTCGCGGAACCGGCCCTCGGCGACCAGGGTGGGCAGGTCTTCGTTGCTGGCCAAGACGAAACGCACGTCGACACGTTTGGTCTGCGTGCTGCCCAGAGGCTCGAAGGCTTTTTCCTGGAGCACGCGCAGCAGCTTGAGCTGCAAGGCGGGGGTCGCGGAGTTGATCTCGTCGATGAAGAGCGTGCCGCCGTCGGCGGCGAGGAGCTTGCCACGCTTGTCCTGGTCGGCGCCGGTGAATGCGCCCTTGACGTGGCCGAACAGCTCGCTTTCCAACAGCGTCTCGGGGATCGAACCGCACGCGAACGTGACGAACGGCCCGCCGGGGTAGCCGCCGGCGTGTTCGGTGTCGCGGCGCTCGGGCTGATTCCGGGGGCGCTTCCGGGAGCCGCCGGGGCGGCGGCGGTCGGCGCCGCGGCTGGACAGGGCGTGGACGGCCCGACCCACCATGCTCTTGCCGGTGCCCGATTCGCCGGTGATCAGCACCGTGGTCTTCGAGTCGGCGACGGCCTCGACGAGGTCGTAGACCTTCTGCATGCGGTAGTCGCCGCCGACGAGATTGGCCACGCCGAAGCGCTGCTCGAGCTGGTCTTTGAGCGCGTGGTTCTCGGCGAGCAGGGCCTGTTGATTTGCGGCCTTCTTCACGGCGAGGCGGAGCTCTTCGTCGACCAGCGGCTTGGTGAGATAGTCGGCCGCGCCGAGCTTGATCGACTCGACGGCCGACTCGATCTTGCCGAAGCCGGTGATGACGATGGGGACGACGTCGCTGCCGCGGTCGCGGAGACGTTGGAGCAGCTCCATGCCGTCGCAGCGCGGCAGGTTCAGGTCGGTGATGAGCAGGTTGAACCGGTCCTCGACCGCGTCGAGCAGGGCGAGGGCTTCGAGCCCGTCGTGCGCGGTGGCGGCGTCGAAGCCTTCGCCGCGCAGGAAGTCGGCGAGGCTCTCGGCGACGATGGGGTCGTCGTCAACAACCAGCACGTTGGTGGTTTCACCCCGCACGCCGCCCCCCCGGAAGTTTCGACCCCGCCCCCGGAAGATTGGCCTCGGTGATGACCGGGGTCCGCTGGGATGAGCCGAGCGATGCGGGGTAGCGGAACGTCAGCGTCGCCCCCACGCCGCTGGGGCTGTTGGTCAGCGTGAGTCGGCCGCCCAGCTCGTCGGCGATCTGTCGGCAGACGCCGAGCCCGATGCCGTGCCCGCCGGGGCGGGTGGTCACGCCGAAGCGGACGCCGCCGCGACCGTCGAGGACCGCCGGGTCGAGGCCGGGGCCGGTGTCACACACTTCGACCACGACGTCGCCCCGGTCGCCGACCACCATCAGGGTGATGCAGGGCGGCGTGTCGGCGGCGTGCCGTTCGATCGCCTGCATCGCGTTGCTGACGGCGTTGGCGAGGACGGTGTAGACCGGGCCGGCGGGGAGCGTGGCCACCGCCGGGTCGATGCCGACGGTCAGCTCGACGCCGCGTTCGCCGAGCGTGGGGCCGTAGACGTGGCCGGCGTGGACGACCGCGTCCCGCAGGCTGCCGCGGCCGCCGAAGACGCCGGAGCGGGTCGGGGCGTCGGCGGGGGCGTCGCTCGACGTTTCCGAAGCGTCCCGGGCGTAGCGCTCGATCACGTCGGCCATCTGATGCATCGAACGCTCGGCGGCGCGCAGACGTTCTTCAAGATCGGCGATCGCTTGGGCCTCGGCCCCGAGAGTCGGCAAGCGCCGCGCCGCCATCCCGACGTTGCGGATCGACCCGTCGAGCAGGTTGTTGAGCTCGTGGGCCAGCTGGTCGGGCGTCACGGCCGTGTGGTGCGGAGACGACATCACCGGTGGTATCGACGCGGCGCGGGGCCGAGATTAGCGCCGTGTCGCGTCGCGGCAACACCCCCGGAAGATCGACGATGAGGTGTGGACGCCACAAACCGGGCGGTCTCAGGCGGCCGGGGGCGGAGACACCGTGCGCAACCGGGCGAGCCAGTCCGCGCCGGACCACGTGGGCTCGTCCGCGTCGCCGCCGAGCGACACGTGCGTGATCGCGTGGCCGTCGGCCTCGGCCTTACGCAGCGCCCGGTCGAGCAGCAATCGGTTCAGCCCGATATGGACCGCGCCGCCACAGCAGACGGCGACGTGTCTGCACCCGGCGTCGTCCACGTGGTGGAGCGCCACGCCGAGCGTCTCACCCCCGGAATTACGGGCCTGGAGGCTCAGCGTGTGGCACAGCGTGTCCCGCTCGACGGCTGCGCCTTGCGCCGCGGCGAAGGTGACGACTTCGTCGATCTCGCCCCAGCGGATTTCTCGGAATTCGATGGACATAACCCCGCTCCTCGTCGGCGATATCGACAGGATCGGGCGTTGAGATAAGTGCCGGCCGTTCAACCGAGCCCGAGCGCCGCGGCGTCGCGGTCGCTGAGCATCCCGCCGTCGGAGCGTTCGGCCACGGTGCCGTCGCGTTTCCAGGAGCGTTCGCACCGCGGCTCGACGGAGAGGTTCTCGACCGATAACGACGCGCCGCCCTGCCGGAACCGACTGACCCCACAGACGTCGGCCAGGTCTTCGTCGGAGAAGCCAGCAAGGTCGATCGGTTCGTTCGATGCCACGAGGCCCAAATCGAGCGGGTTGTCGATGCCGTTTGATTGGCGGAAGTCTTCAAGGGCCTTGAGCCAGGCGTCACGCTGCCGCATCACCTCGGGCCAGCGGGCATCGACCGGTACCTCGCCGGGGTGGTCGGGATCGGGCAGGGTTTCGAGGTGGACGCAGGCGTCGTCGCCGTGGTGGTCACCGGGCAGCGCCCGCCAGGCTTCGTCGGCGGTGTGCGGCAGGATCGGGGCGAGCAGCCGACACAACGCCGCGGCGATCTTGTAGCAGGCGGTCTGCGTCCGACGACGCCGGGGGCTGTCGGCCGCGTCGCAGTAGAGACGGTCCTTCACCGCCGCGAGGTAGACGCTGCTGAGCGTGTCGTTGCAGAAGTTGAAGATCGCCTCGGTCGCCGGGCGGAACCGGTAGCCGGCGTAGGCGTCGCGCACGGTGCGCACGACCGCGGCGAGTTCGCCCATGGCCCAGGCGTCAAGGCTCGTCGCGTCGGCGTCGGTGAAGCGGTGGCGGTGGGTGTCGTCCTGCGGATCGAAGCCGTCGAGGTTGGACAGGAGGAACCGCAGCGTGTTGCGGACCTTGCGGTACTCCTCGCCGGCGAGCCGGAAGAAGCTCGGATCGACCTTGATGTCGTTGTCGGGGTTCAACGACGCGACCCACCACCGGCAGACGTCGGCGCCGTAATCTTTGAAGAGGTCTTCGATCTTGAGGGCGTTGCCGCCGGACTTGGACATCTTCCGGCCGTCCTTGTCGACCATGAACCCGTGGGTCAGCACCGCCCGGAACGGCGCTTCGCCGGTGACGGCCAGGGCCGGCAGCAGCGAGTGCTGGAACCAGCCGCGGTGCTGGTCGCTGCCCTCGAGGTAGAGGTCGGCGGGGTACGCCTCGCCGGATTGCTTGTCCCGCCAGCCTTCGCGGAGCACGGCGTTCCACGAGCTGCCCGACTCAAACCACACGTCGAAGGTGTCTTTGCCCTTGGTGAGTGTCGATTTGTCCAGGCCGTCCTCGTCGTAATGGGCCAACAGGTCTTCCGGGGTCATGTAGAACCAAGCGTCGCTCCCCTTCTCAGCGAAGACCTTGGCCACGGCCCGCACACTCTCGGGGTTCAGCAGCGGCGAGCCGTCGGGCCGGAAAAACGCGGGGATGGGCAGGCCCCAACTCCGCTGACGGGAGACGCACCAGTCGGGCCGCGACTCGAGCATGCCGCGCATGCGGTTGCGTCCCCAGGCCGGGAGAAACTCCACGTCGGATTCGGTGACGCTGAGCGCCGCGTCGCGCATCGACGGCCCGCCATCGATCGGCTTGTCCACGCCGACGAACCACTGTTCGGTGGCGCGGAAGATGACCGGCTTCTTGCCGCGCCAGTCGTGCGGGTAGCTGTGGGTGAACCGCTCGGCGTGGAAGAGGTGGCCCGACTCGCGCAGCCGATCGACGACCGCGTCGTTGGCGGTCCAGATCGACTCGCCGCGCAGCCAGTCGGGCACGGTGTCGTCGTAGGTGCCGTCGGCGCGGACGGGGCAGTAGACGTCGAGGCCCTCGCGGAGCCCGGTCTGGTAGTCCTCGGTGCCGTGGCCGGGGGCGGTGTGGACCAGGCCGGTGCCGTCTTCCAGCGTGACGTATTCGGCTGCCACAACTTCTCTTGACTTTGTGTCCTCGATGAATGGATGTTGGTATACGACGGTTTTCGCGAGCTGCTCACCGCGATAAACCTTTTCCGGTTCTGCCGCTTCTTCCCCAACAAGACTGAAAACCTTTCCTGCCAGCTCTGTTGCGAGAACTACTCGTTCTCCATTCGATCTTCGGTAGATGCCGTAGTTGTATCGTGGATGAACAGCAACAGCCAAGT
>JBCBSA010000257.1:0-4564 GCA_039819425.1 Planctomycetota bacterium | reverse complement strand
CGGTGACGGCCTGACTGATGGCGTTCATGGCGTCGTTGGTGGGGTTGACGTCCTCGCCGCCGGCCTGGGCGGCCTCGCCGGCGCGGTTGGAGGTGTTGCTGGCGTCGGCGGCCTTTTGGGCGACGTCGTTGACCGCGCCGTTCATCTCTTCGATGGCCCGGCCGATCTCGCCGACGCGGTCGGTCTGCTGGTTCATGCTCGAAGCCATCTGCTCGGAGGTGGCGCTGATCTCGGTGGCGGCGGAGGCGACCTCGACGGAAGCCTCGCGGACGCGGCCGATCACGCGGCCCATCTCGGCGGTCATGCGGTTGATGGCCTGGCCCATGTCGCCGATCTCGTCGCGCTGGTCGGCGTCGAGCCGCTGGCTGAGGTCGCCGCCGCCGATGCGTTCGACGCCGGCGACGTACCGACGGATCGGCCCGACGATCTTGCGGGTGATCAGCCAGCTGGCGGCGATGCCCAGCAGGATCGCCACGCCGCTGGCCGAGGCGATGACGATCTCGGCGGTGATGATCTGCCGCTCGGTGTCGTGGGCGATGCGCTGGCCGTCGGCCACGAGCGATTCCTGGATGTCGTGCTGCAGCTCGACGACGTGCGGGCCGAGCTTGTCGAGCTTTTCGTCGACGATCCGGCTGCGTTCGAGGACCAGCTCGTGGACCCGGCTGAAGGTTTGGTCGTAAACGGCCACGTCGCGGGCGGCGGCCTCGACCGCGGCGGCGACGGCGGGATCGGTGAGGCGGGGCCGGAGCGCGGCGAGCTTCTCGAGGGCGTGCTCAAGCTCGCTGTGGGCGCGGTCGTAGTCGGGTTCGGCGGCGGTACGGAGGAACTTCATGACGTAGAGCCGGCCCTCGAGCAGGTCCAGCAGCGCCGGGGTCAGCCCGCGGGCCAGGTCCGGCTGACCGGCGTCGAACAGGTCGTAGTTCGCCTGCTTGAGGGTGTCGGCGGCGCGCTTGCCGACGACGTCCAGCACCTCGGAGCGGAGCCGGTTGCGTTCCTGAATGATGCGGCTGACCTCGGCGAAGGCGGCGTCGTAGGCGACGAGGTCGGCCTCGATTTCGGTGATCCACTGCTGGCGATGCGGATCGTTGAAGTGGGACTTGCTCTCGGCGACGGCGGCGTCGAGCTGCGACTTCCATTCCCGGTACTCCTCCAGGTCGCCGGGGAGGTTGCGGATGAGGAAGTCCTTGACCTGCATCCGGGCCTGCAGCATGGCGGCGGTCGCGTCGCTGCCCAGGGCGGTGTCGGCGGTCATCGCGTTGATACGCCGGAGGCTGTCGGCGGCCTTCATGTTGCTGAAGAAGCCCACCGCCCCGATCCCGGTGAGCAGTAGGATGACCAGCCCGAAGCCGGCGGCGAGTTTGCGTCCGATCGTGAGTCGCATGGAGACCTCGTGGGAGGGAGCGGAGGGGAAGGCCCAAAAAACACCCAAATCGTTCTCTGTATCGGGGCCTGGGGCCGGGATGATTAGCCCCGTTGGCCGGCGGCCGATCGATAACCGCGGGGGGGACGTCAGGATCGCTTGTTTTGGCGTGCGCGGAAGCCGCCCCTGCTCATCGACCCGGGGCGAAATCCGAGGCCATCTCTTCGTTGTTTACCGGATTGACCCCCAGCAGGGCGGGGCTGATCCACGTGTCGTGGGACCCTTTGGTTTTAAGGGGCACCGGCAAGATGCCGGTGCCCCTGAAAGTATCCCGCGACCCCTCGATTTCCCGGGGAGGCCGAGGTAAAGTACGAGCGTATCGTGGAGAAAGATAAGAGGTCGGCGAAATGGTTCTTGTTCTTGGAGGCGACCCCATCATGCGGAACGTGAAGCGTCTGGGCGGTTGGGCGGTCCTGCTTGCCGCCGCGGCGGTGTTGCCGGCGATCCCCGCGGCGTCGCAGGGGCTGGCGGAAGAGAACGTGCTGGTGGTCTACAACTCGGCCGACGCCGACAGCCTTGCGGTGTTCGCCGCGTACCAATCGGCGCGGCCGGGGGTCGTGGGCTTCGACCTTAACACGGTGATCGACGGCTCGGCGTTGCTGCCGGGCAACGTCTCGTATGATCAGTTCATCACCGACATCCGCGACCCGCTGCGCGGCTTCCTGACCACGCCGACGCCCGGCGGGGCCGACCTGACCGAGCAGATCCAGGTGATCACGCTGACCAAGGGGATCCCGACGCGGATCGCGGACCTCAACGAGACGCTGCCGTCGAACACCAGCACCGCCCTGATCGGCGATGCGCCGGGGCTGGCGGCGTCGACGTTCGACGCCCAGAACGCGACGTTCGCCACGGTCGACAGCGAGTTGACCCTGCTGTTCCAGGACCTCGAAGTCGGCGAGGCCGGCGGGGCGTTCGACTCGAAGGCCGACAACGTGATCGTCAACCCGTTCTTCGATTCGTCGGCGTCGATCACGGCGTCGGACCGGTCCACGATCGAGGCGGCCCGGACGCTGACGCCCGTGCTGGCGGCCGACCCGGCCGAGGCGACGATCCGGGCGCTCAACGACCCCGGCGGCGAGTTCGCCCCGTTTGACCCGGGAGCGATCTTCCTGACCGCTCGCCTCGACGGCAACAGCGTGGAGGACGTCATCGCCGGCATCGGCCGGGCGCAGAACGTCGTCTTCAACCTCGAGACCGACCGGTTCGTGATCGACGAGTTCGACCCGGCTTCGGGCATCGAGCTCGACGCCGGCGGCATCAGCCCGGTCGTCCGGGACATCGACCCCGGCGGCGACTTCGACCAGTTGGCCGACGACCTGCTGGCGGCGGGCTTCGAGCAGGTGATCTTCGACGAAGGTGCCGCGTTCCTGGTCGGGGCCAACGGCTCGGTCAGCGACCCCGCGGCCGCCGACGACCCGGGGATCGACGGGCCGGTCGCCGCGCTCATCACGCTCGGCGGCAACCACTCGACCGCGGTTCAGGACGGCTTCATCCTGACCTTCGAGGACGACGACGGCGAGAGCCAGTTCGTCGACGGGGCGGTCTTCACCAGCGTCGAGAGTTTCAACGCCCGGGAGTTCGGCGGGCTGCCGCAGTTCGGCGACCAGGGCAGCCTGGCCGAGTTCCTCGCGGCGGGGGGGACGTTCGCGGTGGGCACCGCGTTCGAGCCGTTCACGCTCGGGGTCAACGAGGCGGACATCCTGCTGGACCGGTTCCTGAGCGGCGAGTTCACGTTCGTCGAGGCGGCGTTCGCGTCGGTGCCGTTCGTGTCGGGCAACACGATCGTGCTGGGCGACCCGTTGGCCCGGGCGACGGTGATCCCCGAGCCGGGGTCGGTCCTGCTGTTGGGGGTGGCGGCGGGGTTGGGGCTGGGGGTCAGCGGGCGTCGTACTGCTTGGCGTAGTAGTCGCGGTAGGCGCCGCTCTTGACGTTACGCCACCACGGCTCGTGGTCGACGTACCACTTGACGGTCTCTTCGATCGCCCGCGGCCAGGCCGAGCGGGAGGGACGCCACCCTAATTCCTGTTCCAACTTCCGGGGGTCGATGGCGTAGCGGCGGTCGTGGCCGGCGCGGTCCTTGACCGGCTCGATCATGTCGCGGCCCTGGCCCATGATCTCGAGGATGCTGTGGGTGAGTTCGAGGTTGGAGCGTTCGTTGTTGCCGCCGATGCAGTAGCGTTCGCCGGCCTTGCCCTTTTCGAGGACGGTGAGGACGGCCTCGTTGTGGTCTTCGACGTGGAGCCAGTCGCGGACGTTTTGGCCGTCGCCGTAGAGCGGGACTTTTTTGCCCTCGATCAGGTTGGTGACGAACAGGGGGATGACCTTTTCGGGGAACTGGTAGGGGCCGAAGTTGTTGGAGCAGTTGGTGACGCGGACGTCCATGCCGAAGCTGTGGTGGTAAGCCAAGGCGATCATGTCGCTGCCGGCTTTGGAGGACGAGTAGGGGGAGCTTGGGGCGTAGGGGGTGTTCTCGTGGAACTTGAGGTCGGGTTGGTCGAGAGGCAGGTCGCCGAAGACCTCGTCGGTGCTGACGTGGACGAACGGTTTGGTGTTGTCGGGGTCGGATTTGCGCAGGGCGTCGAGCAGGGTCTGGGTGCCCAGGACGTTGGACTCGACGAAGGGACGGGCGTCGATGAGCGAGCGGTCGACGTGCGACTCGGCGGCCATGTGGACGACGGCGTCGACGGTGGGCATCAGCGACGCGACGAGGTCCATGTCGAGGATGTTGCCGTGGACGAAGTTGTAGCGGTCGTCGTTTTCGACGTCGGCGAGGTTCTCGGGGTTGCCCGAGTAGGTGAGGGCATCGAGGTTGGTGATGGTGTGGTCGAGGTGTTCGCGCAGGACGTGGCGGACGAAGTTCGAGCCGATGAAGCCGGAGCCGCCGGTGAGGAGGATGTGCATGGGTGGGCCGATCGTTTTGGCCACGAAAAGTCACAAAAGACACAAAAAAGAAAGACGTGTTTTTTGTTTGTTTTTGTGGCGTTTGTGATTTTCGTGGCTAATCCGTAACCGCGTTGAGTACATCGGCCAGATTGGTTTTCCAGTCCGGCATTTTCCCGACGAGGGCTTGGGTCCCGGACAGGTCGAGGACGCTGTAGGCGGGCCGGGGGGCGGGGCGGGGGAAGTCGGCGGTGGTGCAGG
>JBCBSA010000256.1:0-4566 GCA_039819425.1 Planctomycetota bacterium | reverse complement strand
ATGCTCGCGGCGGTGGTGGGGTCGGCCGAGAGGTCGGCCGTCCCGCCCGTGCCGAGCTGGTAGAGCAGTCCGCTCGCACCACCGAGGGCGGCGGTGTTGACGCTGCCGATGCCGAGGCGGGCCTGCTGGTTGCTGACCACGTCCGGGCCGAGCTGGAACAGGGCGCCGCCGCCGGTGATGGTGAAGTCGTAGGGGGTGCCGGTGACCTGGGCGGCGCCGGAGGTGAGGGTGATGCCGAGGTTGACGGTGTTGGTGTTGAGCGAGAGGTCGAGGCCGTCGCCGAGGGCGAGGTTGCCGTTGACCAGGGCGAGGGTGTCTTCGCCGACGTCGCGCTGGATCTGGTTGCCTCCCTGGGCGTCGAAGGTGCCGAAGAAGTCGCCGTCGTCGAGCTTGCGGACGGCGACGAAGCTGTCGGTGCCGAAGTTTTCGGACTCGAAGAGCAGGCCGGAGGTCTGGTTGGTGGCGGAGGCGAGCCGGGCGGTGACGCCGGTGGCGTCGCGGACGGCGTTGACGGCGGCGGCGACGGCGGAGAGCGCGGTGCCGGAGGCGAAGTTGAAGACCTGGACGCCGCGGTTGCCCTGGAGCTCGAAGGTGACCGACGAGAGCAGCGCCCCGGGGGACGTGGCGGTGTTGCCCGAGAGGAAGAGGCTGCCGCGTTCGGCGGAGTTGATGACCTCGACGCTGACGTTGATGTTCTGGTCGAGTCCGAAGTTGGCCCCGAAGACGTTGACGTCGCTGATCTGGCTGGTCGTGACGCCGGAGTCGAGGTAGTCGAGGCTGCCGTTGAGCAGGTTGAGCCCGGCGAAGGTGGTGGTGTTGCTGATGCGGGTGATGGACTCGACGGCGGAGTCGATCTCGAGCTGGTTGGCGGCGATCTCCTCGGGGCTGAACGCGCCGGTGTTGGCGGCCTCGATGGTGAGGGCCTTGATGGAGGTGAGCAGGGTGCTGACCTCCTGGAGGGCGCCCTCGGTGGTGGCGATGACGTTGGTGGCGCGCTCGGCGTTGTCGATGGCCTGGGCGGCGCCGGCGATCTCGCTGCGTAGGCGTTCGGAGACGATGAGCCCGGCGGGGTCGTCCGCCCCGCGGTTGATCTGCAGGCCGGTCGAGAGCCGCTGGAGGCTGGTCTCGAGGCTGGCGTTGGTCCGCGCGAGGTTGTTCTGGGCGATCAGTGAGGCGACGTTGGTGTTGATTCGAGACATCGACAATCCTCCTTGATTGTCTACCGGGACTTGACGCGGCGGCGGCGGTTCGGAGCCCGCCGAGGCGTCGCTGGTTTGCTATTGCTTGAGTCCCGTGTGGTGGTGGTTTCCGATCTGTGGGGTGGTTTGACTCGAAGGCCCGGGGGTCGCCGGTTCCGGAAACGCTCCGGGGCGGGGGGCCGAGTGGCTAAGCGGTTCGGGTGCCGTGGAGTCGGATGGACTCAGGCACGCTTGGGCTTGGGCTTGGGCCGGACCTGTCGGTCGGCCCCGGAGAGGTCATCGAGTTGGATGTTGGCGGCCGCGGCGTTCTCGCGTTGGATCGCTTCGTAGACTTCCTTGCGGTGGACCTGGATGGTGCGGGGGGCGTTGATGCCGAGGCGGACCTTGTCGCCGCGGATGTCGACGACGGTGATCTCCACCTCGTCGCCGATCATGATGGTTTCGTCGCGTTGCCGGGATAACACCAGCATGGGGGTTGGCTCCTTCCGTGGGCCGGGGCGCGGCGCTTCCTTGCGTCGCGGGGGTGAATCCGGGGGTGGTTTCGGGGGTCGGGATGAGAGGGGGCGATGGGTTCACGGGGACGAGTTGTGTCGTTAGCGCGGAGGCCAAATTCCGGGGGATTCCGGGGGATTCCGGGGGGGGTTAGGCGGGGATGGCTTGGCGTTCGTGGATGGCGGGGGTGCCGAGTTCGACGAGCGGGACACGGGTGGTGAACCGGCGGTCGCTGAGGACAAGCTGTTCGCCGCGTCGGCTGGCGACGTTGACGATCAGCGGGCCCTGGAGGTTGCCGGTGAGGACCTGGTCGCGCTTGTTGACGATCACGAAGACCTGGGCGTCCTCGACGGCCGACAGGCCCAGGCCCATCATCTGCTCGGCGTGGATCGGCACCTTGTAGGTCGACACGAACAGCGTCGGGTCGGTCACGACGAAGGCGAGCTCGGCGAGGTCGACCGACTGGAGCCACCAGAAATTGCTCTGCTCGCTGGGGCGATCGGGGTGGGCGGACTCGATGAGGACGTAGTCCTGGTACTTGGGGAAGCCGAGCAGGCCCTTGGGGAACTTGATGACGCGGTTGCCGTCGACTTCGATTTCGCCGAAACGTGTGGTCTGGATCTTCATGAGTCGGGGTCCTTCACGGCCGAGCGTCCTGCCAGTTTTCCCGGTTGCCAACGGTCCATGGGACGCGGCGTTTTCAACTTCCGGGGGGGGGCGTCCTGCCGCCCGATTCTGCGGTCGCTGGGGCCGGCCGTTATGGCCCCGTCGCCGCGCGTGAATTGCGCTGTTCAGCGCAAGAAATCCAACAAGCTGGTCTGCTGCAATTGCGCACTGGTCTGAAGCGCCGCCTGCAACTGGATCTGGAGTTGCTGGAAGCGGGTCACCACTTCCGTGAGGTCGGCGTCTCGCAGGTTCGAAAGCACGCTCTGCTCCTGCAGCGTCTGGTCTTCGTTCCGCAGGCGGGTCTGTTCCAACCGCTGGGCCTGCACACCGACGATCGCCCGGGCACTCACCACGGCGTCGATGTCTTGTTCAAGGTTCGTAGCAGCAAGCGTGATGCCAGACTCGTCGTTGTTCTTGAGCGCATCGCGCAAAAGGATCAAATCGGTGAACGCGTTGTCGAGCCGGCGGGCCGCGGTGTCTTCGCCCTCGATGGTCGCGCCGGCGCCGGCGTTCGCCAGCAGGCCCAGGTGCTCGGCGGCGTGGGACTGACCGGCGTTGGTGATGATGAAGTCGTTACCGCCGGCGGTGTTGTCGGTGGCGACCAGGCCGGTGCCCGTCGCCGGGACCGCGACGGTGAAGTCGCCCGGCGCGACGCCCGCCGCCGCCGCCGCCGCGTCGATCAGGGTGATCGCCTCGCCGACCGTGGTGGCGGTGTCGAGGTTGACGGTGAAGTTCGTGCCGTCGTGCAGGGTGATGTCGAGGTCGTCTTCGCCCTCCTGCGTGATCAGGCCCAGGCCCTGACGCAGGTCGGTGAGGCGGGTGTCTTGGTTGTAGCTGTGGATGCCCAGGTCGGTCGCGGTGGTGCCGCCGTTCTCGCCGACGGAGAACTCCAGACCCGCGACGGTGCTGACGATCTCCAGGCTCCGGCCGCCGTCGGCGATGTCGAGCCGCAAGCCGAGCCCGAGGTCCTCGACCGCGTTCTGTAAGTCTTCGACGTTGGTCGCCGTCGAGAAATCGACGGTGACGGTCTGTTCGCCCTGCGTAACTGTTAAGCCCGAAGCGAAGTCCACCGCGGCCGCCAAGTCGGCGAGGTCCGTCAGCGGCGTGATCTGCACGCCGAGGTCCGCCCCCGCCTGCGGCGTGCCGCCCGTGCTCGACAACCCGTCGAGCCCCAGCGACGCCGCGGTGCGCGTCCCGGGAAGATCGGCGATGGAAACCGTGTTGCCGCCGTTGCCCGTCAGCACCAGGCCGTTCGGCCCGACCGTCACCGCCCCCGCACCGACCGCCACGCCGTCGATCGCGTCGGTCAGCACCGTCGCCGCGTCGCCGAACGAATCGACCGACGACAGATCGACCGTGACCTCGGTGGCGTTGACGGTCAGGTTGACCGAGCCGGGGACGAAGCCGTTGTTCGTCCCGCCGCGGATGGCGGTCAGCCGGGTCGCGGCGGTGGCCTGGGGCGCGAGGTCTCGGTTGTTGTTGACCGACGCCTCGAAGCTGCCGAACGCGGTCAGGCCCTCGCTGGTGAAGTCCTGGGCGCTGAAGGCGCCGACGTCGGTCTGGAGCTTCTCGCCGGTGCCGAGGAACCGCACGCCGCCGAGGAACTCCTCGAACACCCGGCCGTCGAGCGCCGCGCCGTTGTTGCCGCCGAAGACCGACACGCCGTTGAACTGCGTGTTGGCGATGTCCACCAGCGACGACAGCTGGGCGTCGATCACCAGCGCCTGCGATTCCCGCGTCTCGGCGTCCGACCCGACGCCGATCTGGCTCGACGCGATCGTGTTCGCCTCGATCAGCGTGTCCGTCGCCTCGCCGAGCGCCAGATCGGCCGTGTCCAGCGTCTGCGACGCCAGCTCCAGGTTCCGCGCTTCCTGCTCCCGCTCCAGCAGCCGACGCTCGATCAGCAACACCGACGCGACCTGCGACGGGTCGTCCGACACCCGGTTGATCGCCCGGCCGGTGGCGATCTGCTCCTGGAACTCGCTCAGGTCCCGCTGCGTCGACTGCAAACGGTCGAGCGTCTGCTGGCTGTTCAGCAGCGTCGAGGTTCTTGTGTTCAGCGAAGAAATCGAAGACATGGCAACAGCCTCACACCAAAGCGAGCAGGGTCTGGGTCAGCTCGTCCACCACGGTGATGAACCGGGCGCTGGCCTGGTACGCCCGCTGGTACGTCAACGCCGACGAAGAAACGATCAACCTTTTGACGTAC
>JBCBSA010000255.1:0-4584 GCA_039819425.1 Planctomycetota bacterium | reverse complement strand
TTCGAGGACAGCCGCGGCGACGCTGGCGGGGACGCCGGGGCGGCCGACCACCGGCTCAAGTCCAACGAGCGGATGGAGTTCCTCGGCGACGCCATCCTCGGCTACGTCGTCTGCGAGTACCTGTTCCGCGAGTTCCCGGAGCTGCTCGAAGGCGACATGACCAAGATCAAGTCGGCCGTCGTCTCCCGCCGCGTCTGCGCCAAGATCACCAAACAGCTCAAGCTCGACGGCCTGCTCAACCTCGGCAAGGGTATGGCCGGCCGCCCCGGCGTCCCCGCCAGCGTCGCCGCGGCTGTCCTCGAATCCCTCATCGCCGCGCTTTACCTCGACAGCGGCATGGACACCGCTCGACGTTTCATCCTCGAGCAACTCGAGCCCTACATCCGGGAAGCCGCCGCCTCGGCGCACCAGCAGAACTTCAAGAGCGTCCTCCAGCAGCTTGCCCAGAAGGGCCTGCCGGGCAACCCGACCTACGTCGTGCTCGACGAGAAGGGCCCCGACCACGCCAAGGCCTTCGAAGTCTGCATCGAGATCGAAGACCGGCGGTTCGGCTCGGCGTGGGCCAACTCCAAGAAACAGGCCGAGCAGAAAGCCGCCCTCGTCGCCCTGACCGAGCTCGGGCTCGCCGAGGTCGACGACGACGGCAACGTCCATCTCGCCGACCTCGACGCCCCCGAGCAGATCGCCCGGGCCCTCACCCCCCCGCCCATCGCGGGCCCGTCCCTGGCCGACGCGCGGGCCGACTCCCCGCCCCACGCCTGACAACCGCTGCGGTAGAGTGTGTGGCCCGCGGCGGACCCACCGCCGCGGGCCGCACCGCTTTTCACGGAGTTCCATCATGTCCGATTCAGTTGCCTGGGGCGTCCTCGGGGCCGGCGCCATCGCCAAGGCGTTCGCCCACGGCGTCACCGAGACCAACCTCGCCAACCTCGCCGCCGTCGGCAGCCGCTCGGCCGACAAGGCCCAAGCCCTCATCGACGAGCTCGGCCTGACGGGTGCCACCGCCCACGGCAGCTACGACGACCTCATCGCCGACGACTCCGTCGACGCGGTCTACATCGCCACGCCGCACCCGATGCACGCCCGATGGGCCATCCGCGCCGCCGAGGCCGGCAAGCACGTGTTCTGCGAAAAACCGCTGGGCGTGAATCAACCCGAAGCGATGGCCATGGTCCAGGCCGCCCGCGAGAACAACGTCTTCCTGATGGAAGCGTTCAAGGACCGCTGCCACCCCCAAACCGCCAGGCTCCTCGAACTTATCCGCGAAGGCACCATCGGCGAGGTCCGGTTCATCGAGGTGTCGTTCGGCTTCGGCGGCGGGACCGACATCGGCGACCCCGACGGCCGATTGTTCAACCCCGCCCTGGCCGGCGGCGCGATCATGGACGTCGGCTGCTACGCCGCCGAGTTCGCCCGCCTCATCGCCGGTGTCGCCGTCGGCGAGCCTTTCGCCGACCCCGTCGAGGTCAAGGGCGTCGGCCACCTCGGCGAGACCGGCGTCGACGAATGGGCGGGGGCCAGCCTCCGCTTCGCCTCCGGCATCGTCGCCCAGATCGGCACCGCCATCCGCGCCCCGCTCGACAACACCTGTACCGTCTACGGCTCGGCCGGCTCGATCCTCCTGCCCGACCCCTGGCTCAACGACCGCGACAAGGCCGCCCCCGGAAAGATCCTTGTCAAAGTCGGCGGCGAGACCACCACCCACGAGATCCCCGCCGAACACTCGGCCTTCGGCCACGAGGTCCACGCCGCCTCGCGGGCCATCCTCGACGGCAAGACCGAGTCCGACGCCATGACCTGGGACGACTCGCTCGGCCAAGCACTCATCCTCGACGCTTGGCGGAAAGAGATCGGCCTGACCTACCCCGTCGAGACCCCCGAGGGCTTCCCCGCCCCGCTGTCGGGCCATCCCCCCGCCCGCCGCGAAGACGCCGCCATGACCTACGGCCGCATCCCCGGCCTCGATCGCGAGGTCTCCAAGCTCGTCATGGGCTGCGATAACCAACGCAGCTTCGCCCACGCCGCCGTCATGTTCGACGACTGGTTCGCCCGAGGCGGCAACACCTTTGACACCGCCCACATCTACGCGGGTGGCCGACAGGAGCGTTACCTCGGTGATTGGCTGCGTACCCGCGGCGTCCGCGACCGGGTCAACCTCATCTCCAAGGGCGCGCACACCCCCAACTGCAACCCCGAGGCCCTCACCCGCCAGTTCCACGAGTCGCTCGACCGGCTCCAGACCGACCGGGCCGACATCTACATCATGCACCGCGACAACCTCGACGTGCCCGTCGGCGAGTTCGTCGACGTCTTGTCCGAACACGTCGACGCCGGCCGCATCACCGTCTTCGGCGGCAGCAACTGGTCCGTCGAGCGCTTCGCCGAGGCCAACGCCTACGCCGAGAAGAACGGCAAGCACAAGTTCACGCTGATGAGCAACAACTTCTCGCTGGCCCGCATGGTCAACCCCGTCTGGGACGGCTGCGTCGCCGCGACGATCCCCGAGACCCGACAGTACCTCATCGATCACCAGGTCCCCAACCTGGCGTGGTCCAGCCAGGCCCGCGGCTACTTCGTCTCCCGCGACGGCGCGGGCAACGACGTCTGGCGGCAGGGCGACGCCTGGGAGTCGCCCGACAACCGCGAGCGACGCGACCGCGCGTTCGAGCTGGCCGAGAAGCGCGGCGTCACCGCGATCAACATCGCCGCCGCCTACGTGTTGTGCCAGCCGTTCCCTTCGTTCGCCCTGATCGGCCCACGCGCGATCAACGAGACCGCGACCTCGCTGCCGGCTCTCGGGCTGACGCTGACCGAAGACGAGATGGCGTACCTCGATCTGCGCGACTGACACGCACTGTTTCACAAACACCGCCCCACACGCTGCCCCAACCGGACCGCTACGCGACCCCGGCCGATCGGCCGCGGCTTACCCTATGCCGATGCGGTCACGCCCGTCTCGGTGGTTCTGGGTTCGGCTCGCGGCGTCGCTCGTGCTGGCGGCCGCCGTGGTCGTGCCCGCCGCGATCGCGCTGATCGATGCCGCGGAACGGCGGCGCACGGTCCAACACCTCGGCTCGACCGACCCGACCGAGCGTGAGAGGGCGCTCAACACGCTCATCCGGGAAGCGCCGCAAGACCGCCGGCTCGCCGCCGCGGTGGTTACGCGGTTCCCGACCCTGCCGGCCGATGCGGTGTGGCCGACGGTGCGGGCCCTGGACGTGGCCGGGTTGTGGGAGACGCCCGGCCTCGTCGAGGCGGTCACCCGGACGCTGCCCCGGCTCGACGCCGAACGGTTGATCGCGGCCGCCCGCTGGCTGCCGGACCCCGAGGCCGGGTTCGACGTCGCCGAAGATCGCCTGGACGACGATCGTTTGCCCGAAGCGGAGCGGGCGCAATTCTTGGCGTGGCTGAGCGACGAGCCCGGCCGACGCGATCTGCCCGCGGTGGTGCGCTACCGCGTCGAGCGAGATCGCTGGGCGGAGGACCCCGTGTTCCGCCGACGGGCGGCGCGGACGATCGCAAACCACGCCGATCGAGGTAACAGAGACTTTTTCGATCGTGTCTTGCTGGAACTCGTCGCCGACCCGGCGCCGATGGTGCGGGCCGCCGCGTTGTCCGGAATCGCCGGCCGGCTGGTCGATGCCCCCGAGCTGACGGACACGATGCGTAAAGCGACGAAAGACGTTGACCCGAAGGTGTCCGAGTGGGCCGAGCGGCTGCTCGACGTCCACGAGAGCCGGTTCACGGCGGTCAACTTCTCGCCCGAGCCCCACGCCGACTTCTGGCAAGTCTCTCTGACGGAATGGGAACGCCGAGCGCCCGGTTCCGTCGAGATCGATTTCACCCGCGAGATGCCACACCTGCTGCGGCCCACCGCCGTTGTCGCCGCAACCACCCCGTCGCCCGATTGGGTCATCGATACGCTCCGCCTCGACGGTCGCCCCGCCGCGCGCGACCGCGCTTGCCTGGCGGCGGTCCGGCGGTTCGACGGGCCGGACCTCGACGCTCTGATCGAGGCGTTGATCACCGGACACGACCCCGAGGGTCGGATGTCCGCCGCGGCGTTGGCCGGGTTGTCGGGTCGATGGGGCGTTCGCCTGGCCGAAGCGATCTCGTCGGAACGCGACCCCGCGGTCCGGCGGGTCGTTGCCGCCGGCGCGTGGATGGTCAGCCCGGTCATGTGGCCCGCGGAGGACCCGGCACTTTGGCTAGGCAGGTCCGGCCTGCCCGAGACGACGCTGATGCTGGCCATGTTGCACCGCGGCGACTGGATCGCCGTGGTCGATCGCCTGGTGGGACGAGACGCCGAGCCGATCCCGGCCGCGACGATCGAGTTGCTGATCGCCCGACGCTGGATCGACGTGCTCGGGGCTTACCTGCCCCCCGAAGCGCCGCCCGTGGATCCGTCGTCGACGCCTGCGTCGGTCGTCGGGCAGCTGCTCAACCTGCGGGCCTGGGCCGCGAGCCACCGCACCACGCCCATGAAGGCGGCGATCCCCCCGCGGGCTCAGTGAATCACCGATGCCCGAGTTTCACGGCCGTGTCCGCCAGCCCGCACAGGCCGCGTTGACGGGCACAACCGTG
>JBCBSA010000254.1:0-4587 GCA_039819425.1 Planctomycetota bacterium | reverse complement strand
AAACCAATCAAAACAATGATTTATATTAGTATTAAACAGAGTCTAGAACCATCACGAATCTCTAATTTAACATAATTCATTGTAAAGTCGAACATGAATCGAAAAAATATTTGATCTAAAATCGATATTTTTAGTTCATGGCCCCTTCCGCGCCCGAGCCCCGGTATGCGAGCGTTTCGTGTCCACCATGGGCGTTCGACTTCTGCCGGTCTTGTCCGGCAGCCCAAGCGTCGGCTGCCCACGTCTTGGCCGCTTGAAGGCAAGGCCTGAGATTGAGGCTGGTGCCGAACGCGGCCCTTTCGTTCGTCGCCACATCTTGGCGCTAAGCCGCACAGGTGCAGCCCTCGCTGCGTTCGGTTGAGATGGGCTTTAATAAATGAAACGGTGGGTGCGCCCGCGCGTAGTCCCTGCTCTAGTGGATCGCTCGACGGCTTGAGACACGCGTGACCCCGGCCGTCCGACATTGGCTACACTGTCGTTTTCCAGAGCTAACCCCTTTCATTTCACATCCCTATGACCACACCGTCCGCCTCCACCCCCGGAAGTACTCCCGCCACCGCCCGTCTCGAAGTCGGCGAGCACACCTTGGACCTGCCCGTCGTCGTCGGCACCGAGAACGAGCACTCGATCGATATCTCCAAGCTCCGCGGCACCACCGGCTATATCACCCTCGACGAGGGCTACCGCAACACCGGCAGCGTCCGCTCGGACATCACCTACATCGACGGCGAAGCCGGGATCCTCCGCTACCGCGGGATCCCCATCGAAGAGGTCTGCGAGCACTGCTCGTTCATCGAGACCGCGTTGCTCTTGATCTACGGCGAGCTGCCGACCGCCGACCACCTCGCCCGCTTCCGCGGCCTGCTGACCCAGCACCAGATGATCCACGAGGGCGTGGTCCAGGCGTTCCACGCCTTCCCCGCTACCGGGCACCCCATGTCGATCCTCTCGGCGACGATCAACGCGGTCTCGGCCTACCAGCCCGAGGTCATGAGCATGGAGGACGAGTCGACCTTCGAGGAGGCCGCCGCCAAGCTGATCTCCAAGGTCCGCACCCTCGCCGCCGGTGCGTACCGCACCTCGGCCGGGCTGCCGATCATGTACCCCAAGCCCGAGAACAGTTACTGCGAGAACTTTCTGCACCTGATGTTCTCCAACCCCCACGACCACTTCGAGATGGACCCGGACGTGGTCGAGGCGCTCAGCCTGATCCTCATCCTCCACGCCGACCACGAGCAGAACTGCTCGACCTCGACCGTCCGCATGGTCGGCAGCTCCGGCGCGAACCTCTTCGCCTCGGTCTCCGCCGGCGTCGCGGCGCTGTCGGGGCCGCTCCACGGCGGGGCCAACGTCGCCGTCATCAACCAGCTCAACGAGATCCACAAGTCCGGCGTCGACGTCCAGCGATACCTCGACGACCTCAAGTCCACCAAGGGCAAGCTCTTCGGCTTCGGGCACGGGGTCTACAAGAACTACGACCCCCGCGCCCGCATCCTCAAGGCCTCGGCCGACACCGTCCTGGCCAAGCTCGGCGTGGACGACCCTTTGCTCAACATCGCCCGCCAGCTCGAAGAGGCCGCGCTCTCCGATGACTACTTCACCAGCCGCAAGCTGTATCCGAACGTCGACTTCTACAGCGGCATCCTGATGCGGGCCATGGGTATCCCCAGCGACATGTTCACCGTCATGTTCGCCATCGGCCGGATGCCCGGCTGGATCGCCAACTGGAAAGAGGTCCGCGACACCAAGAGCCGCATCTACCGCCCCCGTCAGGTCTACACGGGCCCGGCGCAGCGCGGCGTGACGCCGATGGGCGAGCGGAGTTGAGCCGCCCGATTCGGGCAGGACTCTCTCCCCTCGATAACCGCTCACGTCACGATCGGGCAAGCGGAATCTAGCCGGGGATCAACGGCCCCCGGCCGCCGCGGCCACCGCCGGTCGTTGACCGTCGGCTGTGCTGCGTTTCGACACGATTGGGTGTCGCGGGCGGCAAAAAAAGCTTTCTATGATGACTCCATCGTGATGATCCAGGCGGATCGCGGACGGAGCTCAACAAATGCGTGAATCCTTGCGTCGGCGTGGTGTGCTCAAAGCGGGGCTGGTCGGCGGCGCGGCGGGGGTGGCCGCGACGTTCGTCGGCTCGGCGTTGGGGCAGGAGCGGACGCCCACTGCCGACGGTGCAGCGGGGCTGGACGAGGCCTTCGCCCGGCTGAACGCGGCGGCGGGGCGGGCGGTACTGGACCGGTCGTGGTGGCCCGAGCCCGTGTTGATCGAACGGGTGCAGCTGCTGCGGCGAGGGGAGGACGAGTTTTTGTGCCGGGTGGTCACACGCGACGGGGCCCAAGGGTGGTCGGTGGGAAACGGGTTTCAGCTGCGGCATCTGTACCCGGTGTTCCCGAACAAGTTGGCGGGGTTTTTCGCGGGCAAGGACGCGCGGGACTGGGAGCGCTTGTTGGAGGAGGTGTACGCGTACCGGGGGAACTACAAGCTGCAGGGGTTGGCGTTGTGGGTGCCGTTGGCGACGCTGGAGTTCGCGGTGTTGGACCTGTTGGGGCGGTTGGCGGGGCGGTCGATCGGAGCGCTGCTGGGGCCGGTGGTTCACCCGAAGATCGCGGTGTACCAAGCCAATAGCCACCGCGGGCTGTCGGCCGAGGCGACGCTGACGAAGATCCGCGAGACGGTCGAGGCGACCGGGGCGCGGGCGCTGAAGTTCAAGGTCGGCCGACGGCTGGGGCGGGACACGGACGACCCGCCGGGGCGGTCCGAGCGGCTGGTGCCGATGGTGCGTGAAGCGTTCGGCGACGCGATGACGATCTACGCGGACGCCAACGGCGGGTACACGGTGGACGGGGCGATTCGTTTGGGGCGGATCATGGAGGCGCACGGGTACGGCTTCTTCGAGGAGCCGGTGCCGTTCGATCACTACGGCGACACGCGTCGGGTGGCCGAGGCGTTGTCGGTGCCGATCGCGGGGGGCGAGCAGGAGCCGAGCCTGCGCAACTTCCGGGGGCTGATCGCGCGGGGCGGGCTGGACGTGGTGCAGCCGGACCCGTTTTATTTCGGGGGGATGGTGCGGAGCCTGCGGGTGGCGCGGATGGCCGAGGCGATGGGGCTGCCGTGCGTGCCGCACATCTCGGGGTCGGGGCTGGGGTATCTGTACATGATGCACTTCGTGTCGGCGTTGCCGAACGCCGGGCCGTTTCACGAGTTCAAGGGGTTTGCGGGTGGGCCGCCGATCACGTGCGACACGTCGGACCTCCAGGTGCACGGCGGCGAGATCAAGGTGCCGACGGGCCCGGGGTTGGGGGTTGAGTTGGACCCGGGCTATGTGGCGGAGTTCCGGCCGGTGGGGCGGTTCCAGCGGCGAGACCGGGGGGCGGTCGGGCAGATCGAGGGCGTGCCTGACGGAACGCCGAAGTTGCTGACCACGTTTGATGGCGAGGCGGTGACGACGGCCGAGGCGTGGGAAGGCAAGCGTCGGCCCGAGGTGCTGGCGGCGTTGGCAGACCACGTTTACGGGCGGACGCCAGCGTTGGGCGCGACGTGGGCGGTGACGTCGCGGCGGGACGAGGCGTTCGAGACCGGCGGGCGGACGGGGACGATGCGGCAGATGGAGGTTGAGCTTCGGCCCGGCCCGGCGGTGATCGAGGGCAAGCCGTTGCGGGTGTCGCTGCTGGTGTTTCTCCCGCCGGGAGCAAAAGACGGCGGCGCGGGTGAAGGCATGCCGACGTTCCTCGCCCTCAACAGCCGCGGCAACCAGGAAGTCCACCCCGACCCGCGTATCACGCCCAGCCGCCACGCCCGGTCGGGACGCGGCGAGCGGGCCCACCGCTGGCCGATCGGCGACCTCTGGCGACGCGGCTACGCGTTGGCGACATTCCAGTCCCACGACGTCTTCCCCGACCGGCCCGACGGGGAGGCGGATTCGGTCGTCGCGTGGGAGACCGACGACGAGCCGGAAGCCGGCGCGCGGTGGAAGGCGCTCGGGGCGTGGGCCTGGGGCATGAGCCGGGCGCTCGACGTCTTGGAGCAGGCGCCGGGGATCGACGGCCGCCGGGTGATCGCCCTCGGCCATTCCCGCCGGGGCAAGGCGTCGCTGTGGGCCGCGGCGCAGGACACCCGCTTCGCCGCCGTGGTCAGCAACAACTCCGGCTGCGGCGGCGCGGCCCTGTCCCGCCGACGCGTCGGCGAGACCGTCGCGGCGATCAACGCCGGCTTCCCCCACTGGTTCTGCGACAACTTCCGTCGGTACAACGACCGCGAAGACACGTTGCCCATCGACCAGCACCACCTCCTGGCGATGTCCGCTCCGCGTCCGGTGTACGTCGCCAGCGCCGAGCAGGACGCCTGGGCCGACCCGGTTGGCGAGTACCTCGCGACCCACCTCGCCTCGGCGGTGTACCCGCTCTACGGCCAGCTCAGCCTCTGTCGCACCGCGCCGCCACCGGTCGATACGCCGCTCTCCGACACGCCGGCGGGCTACCACGTCCGCCGCGGCGGACACGACCTGCTCGCCTACGACTGGGCGTGTTTCATGGACTTCTGCGACCGCCGCGGGCTCGGGGCAAGCGAGCGAATCTAGAGCGC
>JBCBSA010000253.1:0-4623 GCA_039819425.1 Planctomycetota bacterium | reverse complement strand
ACCACGGCGAGGACATGCGGCCCACGCCGCACGCGTCGATCCGGCTGTGGCAGACGGCCCCGCCGGACGCGGCGCAGATGACGCAGATCGTCTCGACGTTCGATCGGCTGCGGGACAAGACCGACGACGGCACCCGGCGGTGGCGCGACACGCCGTCTGAAGCGGTGGTCACGGCGCTGCGTTCGCTGCTGCCCGAGATGGTGGCAGCCGCCGCGGGGTAAACGGCGTGCGGGGGGGCGGGTGGGTTTTGGCTGGGGCGGGTATATTCCGGACCCATAAAAACGGCGGCCCCGTGAGGGAGGCCGCCGTTTTAAGTTTTTAGTAAGGCGTTTACGCCTAACGCCTGGGGTGCCGATCAGGCCCGCTCTTCGGTTTGCTGACGACGCCGGTACAGCGTCGCGGCGATGAGCAAGAGTCCACCGCCGAGCGCCGTGGGCGAGGGCACAACGGTCGCGGTCACGAGGTTGCCGCGGAGTTCACCGCCGAGGAAGCCTTGGCTGTGGATGTTGAGGTAGATCAGGCCGTCGACGAGGTCCTGGGATTGCTGGTCGGTCACGTTGATGAGCGCCGAAACCACGCCGGAGGTGGCACCGAACTCGATCGGGGCGTTGTCGTTAAAGACTTCGTCGCCGAGCCCGAAGCTATTGAGGTTAAAGACGATCGGGCCCGTTTCGTTGAACGGATCTAAGCCCGGCTGGCCTTGGTGGAGGTGGATGCCGCTGGCCACGTCGGCCAAGCCCTCGGTCAGGCCGGAGAACTCGAACTCGATCGACAGCACGTTGGTGTCGAGGTCCAGGACGATGCCGCCGCCGGTTTCATCGCCGATGGCCGGCGAATCCGAACCCAGCGAGGTGTTCAGCCCGACTTCATTGCCCGGAGTCAGGCCGAAACCGGCGTTGCCTCGGAAATCAAACTCAACGGTGGAGGCGGCAAACGAACTCGCTGCGCAAACCGAGGAGGCCAGAGCCGCACCTAAAACACGAAAACCTTTCATCTCAATCCTTCCGTTGATGACTGGGGATACCCTGCCCTTTGTGAATAAACACATTCGGCTTCGAGGCCAGGCGATGGTTCTTACGCGATGAACACACATACCTCTTGCTCACTTATCACTTGACCTAGCTCATCGATTGCACAAATACGAAAGAAATTCCTAATTTAGGAGATATTTTGCTACCGACTCGCACAGAGCTGCGGTGACCGATGGATAATGAAGAACTAGAAAGCCTGCTAGCGATAGGGTATCCCCCCCACGCTTTGCCCCCCCTCGGACAACTATGCTGCGGAATCCTGGTGGCGTTTAGGCTCCAAATTTACCTGGTTATCGCTTGCGGGGTGTGTGCCGAGTCGGCGCTCTGCCGAGACGCGGGGTCTTCGTTCTTTGGATAGGTCCGCGTCGGCGGCGGGCTGACCGCGACGTTGGTCGTATCAGAGTCCACAAGCGGGTAGACACGCTCGGCGATGCGGCGGACCTCGTCGGTGTACCCCTCGGGGAAGCGCCATACGCCCGTCTCCCGGGTCTGCACCAGCCCGCGGTCGGCGGGGTCGAGGTCGTGGGCTAACAGCAGCAGCAGGTCGGAGGCGACGCCGGGGTTTTCGGTGTGGTGTGAGTGGCCCAGGCCGTAGGTCTTCTGGCCGGTGATGTCGATGACGGCGACGGTGTCGCGGTGGGCCTTGAGCCAGAGCTTCTGGGTCTCGGTGAGCAGGTCGCCGGTGATCGCGCCGGCCCGTTCGTGGCCGTAGAGCAGCCGGCGAGCCCAGACCAAGGCCTTGTCCTCGGGCGAGGTGTAGATGGTCAGCTTCCGGGGGACCTGGTGAAACCCTTCGCGGAAGAAGCGTTTCTGCAAGACGTCGGCGTCGATGTCGGGGGCGACGAGGACGACGTTGTCGATCTTGAAGCGGTTCTGGAGGTACCGGGGCGACTCGTCGAAGCCGATGAGCCGCATCTCCCGGAGGGCATTAGAGGTGAGGAAGCTGCCCATCGAGTGGGCGACGAGGTGGATGCGCTCGGCGGCGGTGTGGTCGGCGAGGAAGACGAGGAGCTGGCGGAGGTCGCTGACGGCGAACTGGGCGGACTCGCGGTCCTCCAGGTAGTCGAGCAGGTGCTTTTGGCTGGGCCAGGAGAAGCAGACGACCGCGCCGCGTCGGCCGCTGTAGTGGTGGAGGCTGGCGGCGGTCTCGGCGGCGTCGGCGAAGGAGTTGCGGTAGCCGTGGATGTAGACGTAGACCTCGGGGTGGTTCGTCGCGGCCATCTCGTCGTCGAGGGCTTGGGCGAAACGGAACGCGCCGCGGCCGGGGTCCTGGCGGGGCATGAAGCGGACGTGGAGGTCGTCGTCTTCTTCGTCGCTGCCGGTGGACTGGCGGACGACGCGGGGCGGGGCGGTGGTGAGGAGCGGGCCGTACTGGTGCGGCGGGTCGATGCGGAGGGGCGGGCGGGCGGCGCGGCCGTTTTCGCCGATGGTGCGGTCGATGAGGTCTTGCCAGCCGAGGTCGTCGCCGATCTCGACGTCCAGCCGGCCGAGCATGAGGGCGGCGGCGCGGCCGCGGCCGTAGGGCTCTTGGGTGTTGTCGGGGTCGGCGACGCGGTTGGTGGCGAAGAAGATGGTGGTGGCGGTGTTGCGGCGCTCGGGGGGGAGCTCATCGAAGGGGTCGGCGGCGGTCTGGTCGAACATGACCGGCGCCCGCATGAGTTGGCGTTCGCAGGCGGTGCCGGCCAGCGCGATGGCTGCGGCCAGGGCGATCACCCCCAGCCGCGGTGTCGGGTGGAATGACATCGCTGTAGTTTAACGGGTGTGGCGCGGCCGCCCGACGTTTAGCGGGTGACGCGTAGCGTCCCGCGCTCCGCCGTCCTCTCCGCGGAAAGCCCCGGAAAGCCCCGGAAAGGGCGACTCCGCCGCACCCGTTGAACGTGATGTCGGGGTGATGGCGAAAACGCCCCGCGGTGGGTCGCGGGGCGCTTCTCAGTGGGCCATGCAGGACTTGAACCTGCGACCTTCTCGATGTCAACGAGACGCGCTAGCCAACTGCGCCAATGGCCCGTTGAATGGGAATCTAAGACAATAACAGTCCCGCGGGGCGGTGTCGAGCCGTGTCGAGGCGATCGGTGTATGGTGGGCTTGGGCACGACTTGATGTGCGAAGCTCCGCGTTTGACGAAGAAGCCAAACCCGATGACTGACGGATCGATCTACGAAGCATCTGTGGCGATGCACCGGGCGGCGGGCGGGAAGCTCGGGGTGGTGGGGAAGGTGCCGTTGGAGACGGCGAGGGACTTGTCGTTGGCGTACTCGCCGGGGGTGGCGGGGCCGTGCGAGGCGATCGCGGCGGACGCGGCCGAGAGCTTTGCGCTGACGATGCGGGGGAACACGGTGGCGGTGCTGACCGACGGGTCGGCGGTGCTGGGTCTGGGCGACATCGGGCCGACGGCGGCGATGCCGGTGATGGAAGGGAAGGCGGCGTTGTTCAAGGCGTTCGCCGATGTGGACGCGGTGCCGATCTGCGCGGACGTGGGGAGCGACGACGAGTTGATCGCGTTGGCCCGGGCGATTGCGCCGGGGTTCGGTGGGATCAACCTGGAGGACATCGCGGCGCCGCGGTGCTTCGCGGTCGAGGAGGCGTTGCAAGATTTGGGTATACCGGTGTTCCACGACGACCAGCACGGCACGGCGATCGCGCTGCTGGCGGCGTTGTCGAACGCGGCGCGGGTGGTGGGCAAGCCGATCGAGTCGATGCGGGTGGTGATCAACGGGGCGGGCGCCGCGGGGTCGGCGATCGCGAAGATCCTGCGGTGCGTCGGGCACGAGCCGGGCGTGTGCATCGCGGTGGCGGACGTGCTGGTGTGCGACTCACGCGGGATCGTGAGCCCGGACCGCGACGACCTGAATGCGTTCAAGCGGGGGCTGCTGGCGTACACCAACGCGGCGGGGCGGTCGGGCGGGTTGGGTGATGCGTTGCGGGGGGCCGACGCGTTCATCGGGGTGTCGAAGGGCAACCTGTTGACGGCCCGGGACGTGCGGACGATGGCGGCGGATGCGGTGATCCTGGCCATGGCGAACCCGACGCCCGAGATCATGCCCGGCGAGGCGAAGCGGGGCGGGGCGGCGGTCGTGGGGACCGGCCGCAGCGACCTGCCCAACCAGGTCAACAACGTGCTGGTCTTCCCCGGGCTGTTCCGCGGAGCGCTCGACGCCCGGGCCCCGCGCATCACCGCCGCGATGAAGCTCGCCGCGGTACGGTCCCTCGCCGACGCGGTCGAGTCGCCCGCGGCCGAGCGGATCCTGCCCGACCCCCTGGACAAGGCCGTGGCGGATCGTGTCGCCGCGGCCGTGCGACAAGCCGCCACCCCGCCGACCGGAGCGTAGACCATGCCCGACGAACCCGCGCCCGTGGAACTGACCTGGCACAAGGCCCTGGGCCCCGACGAACTGCCCGAGGGCCGCGTCAAGACCGTCACCCTCGGCACGAACACGCTCTGCCTCACCCACCACGACGGGGAGTACGGCGCGCTCGACAACCGCTGCCCCCACCAGGGCGGGCCGCTGGGGGAGGGGTCGATCGAGGACGGCTGGCTGCGCTGCCCATGGCACGGCTGGGACTTCCACCCGCAGACCGGCGACTCGCCTGG
>JBCBSA010000252.1:0-4632 GCA_039819425.1 Planctomycetota bacterium | reverse complement strand
GCCTCGGCTTTGCCCGCACGAGAACCGCCGCAACCGGGGTCCGGCTACAGAGGGACGCAGCGCAATCTATGCGCGCACATCTGTTGCGCTTGCGGTTTTCGCTGAAAGGCTAAGTCTCGGCGGCCGCGAGGGTAGAAGAGTTTCGGACGTGGTTTTATGTCGGGGTCGAGGATCGACACCTGCGCGTCGGAGCGGTCAGTCGGGGAGGACGATCTCGGTGCCGATGGTGAGTCGTTGGGGGTCGAGGCCGGGGTTGGCGGCGGCGATGTCGGCGGCGCGGGCACCGCTACCGTAGACCGACTGGGCGATCTTCCAGAACGAGTCGCCCTTCTGCACGGTGTAGGTCCGCACCGGCGTCGGTGCATCTTCGGGCAGCGGCTGGATGCCGTCGATAGATTCGGGTTCGACGAACTCGACCGTGCCGCTGTCGTCGGCGGCGGCGATGGGCTCGGCGACGTCGGCGGCCGGGGGGCCGGGGACGGGGGCGAGATCACCGGTGTCTTGTTCGTAGATGCGGTTGACCTGGTTACAGCCCGCGGCGGCGAGGGTGGCGAGCAGGCAGAGCGTGGTGAGGGTCGAAGTCTTCATGGCATGGATTCTAAACGGTGGGGCCGTGACCGGGGGGGCGGTCATCACACGAGGCGTTGGCCGCGGAGGACAGGGGGGACGGGGACGCCGAGGGTCTCGGCGACGGCGCGGAAGAGTTCGTGTTCGCGGGGGGTGATTTCGCTGTCGGCCTGGACGGCGGCGGCGCAGGCGGCGATGAGCCGGCGTTGGCCGTCGGGGTTGAGCTCGGCGAGGCGGTCGACGGCGTCGGTGAGGTGGCCCATGGACATGCGGTCGCGGGGCAGCATCTCGAGGCGGGCGACCTCGACGTGCTCGGCGGCGGCGGCGAAGGCCTGGCCGGCCTCGGCGTTACTCCGGGCCCCGATGCGGGCGAGGACGGACAAGAGCAGGGTGACCTCGCCGCGGCAAGCGGCGAGCTTGAGCTTGGGTGTCTTGCGTGCGGGACTTCCGGGGCTTCCGGGGGTGGGGGTTTGGAGGTGTCGCCAGAGGATCTGGCGGAGGGCCCACTCGAAGAGGTCGAGTCGGCCGTCGGCGGCGATCAGCTTGTCGATCTGGGCCTGCCAGTCTTCGAGGGTGGGCGGGTCGAGCCGGCCCAGAGCGGGGATCGCCAGGTCCAGCAAAGGGAGGCGCAGGCCCGCATCGAGGTCGAGCGCTTCGTCGGCGAGGCGGTGGGCGAACGCGGCGACGGGGCCGAGGGTGTCGGCGTCGAGGCCGTCGAGTTGGGCTTGGCGAACCGTGGCGCTCTTGCGGTCGAGCAGCAGGGCGAGCACCAGGGCCTGGGCGCCGGTGGTGGTGTGGGCGGCGTTGCGGAGGACCGAGGGCAGAGACTCGATGAGGTCGTGGGCGTGTTGGAGGTGGGCGACGGTGGGTTGGCCGATCTGCTCGACGGCGGAGCGGGCGGCGGCTTCGGCGTCGTAGCCGAACTCGGGGCTGGGGGCGGGCGCATCGTCAACAAAACTCATGGCCCCGCTGTCGTAGTCTTTGCGGGCGCGACGAGGCACGATGTACTCGCCTTCCCAGCGGGGGTCGATGCGGGCGATGCGTTGGGTGAGCGGGGGGTGGGTGGCGAAGAAGCCGCCGAGCCAATTCGAGACGGCGGAGCCGAAGAAGAGGTGGGAGTGTTCGGAGGCGTGGGCGTCGTTGATCTTGCTGCCGACGGGCAGGCCGCCGATGCGTCGCAGGGCGTTGGCGATGCCGTCGGGGTTGCGGGTGAACTGGACGGCGGCGGCGTCGGCGAGGTACTCGCGCTGGCGGGAGACGGCCGCCTGGATGAGTCGGCCGAAGAACACGCCGACGTAGCCGACGACGATCAGGCCGACGCCCAGGAGAAGGAGGACGACGATGGCTTTGGCTCGGTCTTTACCGCGCCCCCCCCGGTAGCTGCCGCGGGAGCGGCCAATGCTGCGGATGCACAGGTACCCGATGAGGGAGATGACGAGGATGCCGAAGATGAGCCCGGTGAGGCGGAGGTTGAGGCGCATGTCGCCGTTGAGGATGTGGGAGTACTCGTGGGCGACGACCCCCTGCAGTTCATCGCGGGAGAGCTGCTCGATGCTGCCGCGGGTGAAGCCGAGGACGGCGTCATCGACGGACCAGCCGGCGGCGAAGGCGTTGATGGCGTCTTCTTCGTCGAGGACGTAGACGGGGGGGACGGGGCAGCCCGAGGCGATGGACATTTCCTCGACGACGTTGAGGAGTTTGCGTTCGTCGAGGTCCGTGGTGTCGGGCGGGACGGGCCGGCCGCCCAGAGAGCGGGCGACGGCAGAACCGCCGGCCGAGAGCTGATGGGTTTTGTAGAGCGCCCCGCCGATGATGACGAGCAGGACCGCGACGGTCGTGTACCCGAGGAGCTTGAGGTAGTGGAGCTTGGGGACGTTGGGGCTGTAGAGTCCGTGCTCGTCCTGAACGACCGGACGATTCGTCAGGGCATACGCCTCGAACACGAGGACCAGGCCATACACCAACGCGATGATGCAGACGACCGCGAGGACCATAAGCACGACGAGCCGGCCGGTCTTGCGTCGGGCGACGTCCTGGTGCTCGAAGAAATCCATGGGGCTACCAGACGCTTCGCTCGCGGACTCGCTCAGCTTCGGCGTGAGCGAAGGAGAGGGAAAGGGGCGGTGGGGTGAGGGTCAGGTGAAGCTGACCTTGGGCGCTTCGCGCTCTGCTTCGTCCTCGATCTCGAAGAAGGCGGCGTCGCCGAAGCCGAAGGTGTTGGCGATGATGACCGGGGGGAACGACTCGCGGTAGTTCTTGTAGGTGAGGACCGAGTCGTTGTAAGCCTGTCGGCTGAAGGCGACCTTGTTCTCGGTGGTGGTGAGCTCTTCGGTGAGCTGCATCATGTTCTGGTTGGCCTTGAGGTCGGGGTAGGCCTCGGCAACGGCCATGAGCCGGCCTAGCGCTCCGGTGAGGGCGCCCTCGGCGGACTTGAGCTCGCCCATGGCGGCGAGGTTGGCGGGGTCGCCGTCGACGTGGACCTGGGCCTGGGTGGCGGCGGCGCGGGCCTGCATGACGGCTTCGAGGGTGTCCTTCTCGTGGGCCATGTAGCCCTTAGCGGTCTCGACGAGGTTGGGGATCAGGTCGTAGCGACGCTTGAGCTGGACGTCGATCTGGCTGAAGGCGTTCTTGTAGCGGTTGCGGAACGAGACGAGCTTGTTGTAGATCGCGATGATCCAGAACACGAGGATCAGCAGCAGCATGCCGCCGACGATCAGGGGGATCAAGAGTTCCATGGATGGGCTCCCTCAGTGTGGATGGGTTCGGAGCGGGGTCGGGGCACGGTACGCGGTCAAGTGTGACGTGCCGCGGCGTGTCACGGGCGGGTACACGGCGGCGGATCGTCGCACATCCGGGACGGTGCGACAACGGATATAGACCCGCACACCTGACAAGGCTCACCCCGTGGCGGTCAAGACCTCGCGGACCTCGCGCTTGAGCTCGACCGCCGCGGCGGCGACGGCGTCGGGCCAGTCGTCGTCGGCGGGGTTGTAGGCGTAGAGGACCGATCGGCTGGCGGTGACCAGCGCCCCGGTGCCGTCGGGCTTGAAGCAGGCCCGGACGTCGTCGGCCGTGCCGCCCTGGGCCCCGAAGCCCGGCACGAGGAAGACCTGCTGCGGCATCCGCTGACGCAGCGACGCGGCGTCCTCGGGCTTCGTCGCCCCCACCACCGCCCCCAGGAGCGAGTACCCGCTCGCCCCGAGGTGACCACACCCCAGGTCCGCGACCACGTCGGCCACCGCCTCGGCGACCGTGCGCCCGTCGTCGAGCCGCAGTCCCTGCAACGCGTCGCCCCCCGGGTTCGACGTGCGCACCAACGCAAACAACCCCCGGCCCGTCGCCGCCGCGGCCTTGACGAACGGCTCAAGCGCATCGGCCCCGAGGTACGGGCTCACCGTCAACGCGTCGCAGCCGACCGCCCCGTCGTCTTCGCCAACGAGCAACCCTGCAGCGTAATGGGCGGAGCTGGTGCCGATGTCGCCGCGCTTCGCGTCGCCGACGACGAACAGGCCCGCCTCGCCCGCGTGATCTTCAAAACCGCCCTCGATCAGATCGTCCAGCTCATCCCCAACACTCGCCTCCACCCCACCAGCACCACCGTCAGCCCCCGCACCGCTTCCTCCCTCCACGCCTCCAGCCCCAGCTTTCGCGGCAGCAACCGCACCCGCCTCGCCCGCCAGTTCCGCATCCAGCTCCGCCGCCACGTCGGCCACCGTCGCCCCATCCGCCGTCTCGAACGACCCCATGATCATGTCGTCCTCCCCCCCCACTCCCCCCACTCCCCCCCCATCCCCACCAGCATCTGCCAAGCCTTGCGCATCCCCGCCCGTATAGTCCTGCGCCTCCATCGCCACCACCTCGCTCACCGTCTCATACGAATCCGCCACCGCCTCGTCCGCGTTACCCGCCAGCATCGCATCGATCTCACTCAGATCCTCAACAATACCATCACCATCGGCAGCAGCAGCCGCAGCTTCCATCCCCGCCTCAGCACCCGCCCCCTCGGCCTCCGTCGCGTCGATCACCGCCTCCACCGTCTCAAACCCGCCCTGGATCTCGTCCTCA